>NZ_JBHVIV010000070.1:0-48339 GCF_042799475.1 Kitasatospora sp. NPDC057692
CCGGATGCGGTGGTGGGTCATTCGCAGGGGGAGATCGCGGCTGCGTGTGTGGCGGGTGGTCTGTCGTTGGCGGATGGTGCGCGGGTGGTGGCGTTGCGGTCGCGGGCGTTGACGCGGCTGGCCGGCACGGGCGGGATGGTGTCGGTTGCGCTGGGTGCGGAGGTGGTGCGTGAGCGCCTGGCCGATGTGTCCGGTGTGAGTGTGGCGGCTGTGAACGGTGCGGCGTCGACCGTGGTCGCGGGTGAGGTGGGCGCGTTGGACGCGTTCTTCTCGGCGGCGGAGGCGGACGGGGTGCGGGTGCGCCGGATCCCGGTGGACTACGCCTCGCACTCGGCGCAGGTGGAGTTGATCGAGGAGGAGCTCGCCGAGCTGCTGGGGCCGGTGGTGCCGCGTTCGGGGGAGGTGGCGTTCTACTCGACGGTGACCGGTGAGCGGATCGACACCGCGCTGCTGGATGCCGGGTACTGGTATCGCAATCTGCGGCAGACGGTGCGTTTCGAGGAGGTCACGCGGCTGCTGCTGGCGGACGGTTTCCGGCTGTTCGTGGAGTCGAGTGCGCACCCCGTCCTGGTCGTCGGCGTCCAGGAGAGCGTGGAGGCGTCGGGCGAGCGTGCGACGGTGATCGGGACGCTGCGGCGTCAGGACGGCGGCTGGTCGCGTCTGGTCGACTCCCTCGCCCAGGCGTGGGTGGCCGGTGCTCCGGTCGCCTGGAACCAGGTCCCCGCCCTCTCCGCGGGCCGCATCGTCGACCTGCCGACCTACGCCTTCCAGCGTGAGCGCTACTGGCTGGAGGCACCCGCCCTCGTGGGGGACGCGTCGGGCCTGGGGCAGAGCATCACCTCGCACGCCCTGCTCGCGGCCGCCGTCGACCTCGCCGGTGAAGGCGGCGCCGTGTTCACCGGACGCCTCTCCCACGCCACGCATCCCTGGCTGGCCGAGCACGCCGTCCTCGGCAGTGTCCTCCTCCCGGGCACGGCGTTCGTGGACCTCGCCATCGCGGCCGGTGACCACCTCGGCGCCGGACACCTCGAAGACCTCACCCTCCACGCCCCCCTCGCCATCACCGAGAACGAAGGAGTCCACCTCCAGATCACCCTCACCCCCGACCACAACGACGGCTTCACCCTCGCCGTCCACTCCCGCCCCGAGAACGGCGAAGGCGTCTGGACCCACCACGCCGGCGGCCGTCTGACCACCGAGGTCACCGAGCCCGTCACAGCCATCACCGTGTGGCCGCCGGCCGGTGCCGAGCGCATCGACCTCGACGGCCTCTACGACCGCCTCGCCGACCGCGGGTACGAGTACGGCCCGCTCTTCCAGGGCCTCCGCACCGCCTGGCGCCACACCGACGGCGACCTCTTCGCGGAGATCACCCTCCCCCAGGAGGACACCGGCACCACCGGCTTCGGCCTCCACCCGGCCCTGCTCGATGCCACCCTCCACACCCTCCTCCTCGACGACCAGCAGGAGAACCGGGTCGTGCTCCCCTTCGCCTGGAGCGGCGTCACCCTGCACACCAGCGGGGTGACCACCCTGCGCGCGCACTGGCGCGCCACCGGTGACACGACCTACACCCTCGCCGCCACCGACCCGGCCGGCACCCCCGTCGTCAGCGTCGACACCCTCACCGTCCGGGAGATCACCCCGGACCAGTTGGCCGCGCTGAACCCGGGCGCCCGTCCGCTGTACGCGGTGGACTGGGTGCCCGCCCGGACCGACGGGGACGCGGTGTCCGGGCTCCGGGCGGTCCTGGGGGAGGACCCCCTCGCCCTGACCGAGGCCCTGGGCGCGGCCCCGTCCTTCGCGGGTCTCGCCGAGCTGCGGGCGGCCCTGGCCGCCGGTGCCCCGGCCCCGGACACGGTGTTCCTCACCCGGACGTCGGAGAAGCGGGAGTCCGGCTACGACGGCGCCCGCGCGGCGGCGTACGAGCTGCTGGCCCTGGTGCAGGAGTGGCTGGCGGAGCGGGCGCTGACCGGCTCGCGGCTGGTCGTGGTGACGCGCGGGGCGGTCGCCGCCGGCGCGGCGGAGGACGTGCCGGACCTCGCGCACGCGCCGCTGTGGGGCATGCTGCGCTCGGTGCAGTCCGAGCACCCGGACCGGATCGTGCTGCTCGACGTGGACGGCTGCCCGGAGAGTCGGGAGGCCGTCCCGGCGGCCCTGGCGGTCGGCGAGCCGCAGCTCGCGCTGCGGGAGGGCCTGGTGTACGTGCCGCGGCTGGCGGCCGTGCTGCCGCAGCAGAGCACGCCGGCGGCCGCCGCGGGGGCCGGGCTCGACCCCGAGGGCACCGTGCTGGTGACGGGCGCGACCGGGACGCTGGGCGCCCTGGTCGCCCGGCACCTGGTGGAGCGGCACGGCGTCGGCCGGCTGCTGCTGGTCAGCCGGAGCGGGCGGACGGCCGCGGGCGCCGAGGGGCTGCTGGCGGACCTCACCGCCCTGGGCGCCTCGGTGGAGCTGGTCGCGGGCGACGTCGCCGACCGCGACGTGCTGGCCGGGATCCTGGCGTCCGTGCCGGCCGAGCACCCGCTGACCGCCGTGGTGCACGCGGCGGGTGTGCTGGACGACGGGGTGTTCGACGCGCTCACCCCGGAGCGCTTCGAGACCGTGTGGCGTCCCAAGGCCGACGCGGCGCAGCACCTGCACGAGCTGACGGACGGCCTGGACCTCGCCGCCTTCGTGCTGTTCTCCTCCTTCGCGGGGGTGAGCGGCAGCGCCGGGCAGGCGAACTACGCGGCGGCCAACGCCTTCCTCGACGCGCTGGCCCAGCACCGCCGGGCCCGCGGGCTGGCCGCGACCTCCGTGGCGTGGGGCCTGTGGGCGCAGGACAGCGGGATGACGGGCCACCTGGACGCCGCGAACCTGGCCCGGGTGGAGCGCGGCGGTCTGCTGCCGCTCTCGGCCGAGCTGGGGCTGGAGCTGTTCGACCGGTCGCTGGACCGGGCGGTGGCGGGGGAGCGGCCGGCGCTGGTGGCGGTGGAGCTGAGCCTGCCGGCCCTGCACGCCCGGGCCGCCGGGGGATCGCTGCCCGCGCTGCTGGGCGGGCTGGTGCGGGCGCGCCGCCGGGGTGCGGCGCCGTCCGGGGCCGCGGGGCTCGCGGGTCTGGCGGAGCTGGACGCGGCGGGGCAGACCGCGCTGGTGCTGGACCTGGTGCGGGGCCTGGTGGCCGCCGTGCTGGGGCACGCGGACGCGGACGGCGTCGACGCCGAGCGGGCGTTCAAGGAGCTCGGCTTCGACTCGCTGACGGCCGTCGAGCTGCGCAACCGGTTGAACGCGGCCACCGGGCTGCGGCTGCCGGCGACGCTGGTGTTCGACTACCCGACCCCGGTGGCGCTCGCCGCGTTCGTCCGGGACTCGATCGCCCCGGAGCCGGCGGATCCGGCCGAGGTGGCGGTGTCGGCGGCGATGGCGGAGCTGGAGCGGCTGGAGGCGAGCCTGGCGGCGGTGCCGTCGGAGGCGGGGCTGCGCGGGGCGATTACAGCGCGGCTTCAGAACGTCCTGCTGAAGTGGAACGAGGCACCGGGTCGGACCGGGGCCGAGGGGGACGAGGCCGGGGACCGGCTCCAGGACGCCTCGACCGACGAGATCTTCGCCTTCATCGACACCCAGCTCGGACGGTCCGGCGGCTGATCGGACCGGGACACGGGCCCGCAGGACGCGGGCCCGTGTCCGGCAGGCCCGGTGGAGGCGGACCCGTTGGCCGCAGACCCGTAGGACGCAGACCGGTTGGCCGCAGACCCGTAGGACGCAGACCCGTAGGACGTTGCCCGGAGGGCGTTGCACGATGGCAGACAGCAAGGAAGAGAAGCTCGTCGACTACCTCAAGTGGGTGACGGCCGATCTGCAGAAGACCCGTCAGCGGCTGGTCGAGCTGGAGTCCGGTCGGCAGGAGCCGATCGCGATCATCGGCATGGCCTGCCGCTTCCCGGGCGGGGTCCGCTCCCCGGAGGAGCTCTGGCGGCTGGTCGACGAGGGCATCGACGCGGTGGCGGGCTTCCCGGTGGACCGCGGCTGGGACCTGGAGGCGCTGTACGACGCGGACCCGGAGCGGGCCGGCACCTCGTACACCCGGCAGGGCGGGTTCCTGCACGACGCGGGCGAGTTCGACCCGGCCTTCTTCGGGATCAGCCCGCGGGAGGCGATCGCGACCGACCCGCAGCAGCGGCTGCTGCTGGAGACCGCCTGGGAGGCGTTCGAGCGGGCCGGGGTGGACCCGGCGACCCTGCGGGGCAGCCGGACGGGTGTCTTCGCGGGCGTCATGTACAGCGACTACGCGGGGCGCTTCGAGCGGGCCCCGGAGGAGTACGAGGCGTTCCTCGGCAACGGCAGCGCCGGCAGCGTCGCCTCCGGGCGGGTCTCCTACACCTTCGGCCTGGAGGGGCCGGCGGTGAGCGTGGACACGGCCTGCTCCTCGTCGCTGGTGGCGATGCACCTGGCGAGCCGCTCGCTGCGGGAGGGCGAGTCGGACCTGGCGCTGGCGGGCGGGGTGGCGGTGATGTCCACGCCGGGGCTCTTCGTGGAGTTCAGCCGTCAGCGCGGGCTCTCCCCGGACGGCCGGTGCCGCTCCTTCGCGGACGCGGCGGACGGCACCGGCTTCTCGGAGGGGGCGGGCCTGCTCCTGCTGGAGCGGCTGTCGGACGCGCAGCGCAACGGGCACCCGGTGCTCGCGGTGATCCGCGGCAGCGCGGTCAACCAGGACGGCGCCTCCAACGGCCTGACCGCGCCGAACGGGCCCTCGCAGGTCCGGGTGATCCGCCAGGCGCTCGCCGACGCGGGCCTGGAGGCCGCCGAGGTGGACGCGGTCGAGGCGCACGGCACCGGGACGACGCTGGGCGACCCGATCGAGGCGCAGGCGCTGCTGGCCACGTACGGGCAGGGCCGGCCGGCGGACCGTCCGCTGCGACTGGGGTCGATCAAGTCGAACATCGGCCACAGCCAGGCCGCGGCCGGCGCGGCGGGCGTCATCAAGATGGTGATGGCGCTGCGCCACCGGACGCTGCCGAAGAGCCTGCACATCGACGCGCCCTCCGCGCAGGTGGACTGGGCGGCCGGCGCGGTGGAGCTGCTGACCGAGCCGCGCCCCTGGGAGGACGGGGGCCGGCCGCGCCGGGCGGGCGTGTCCTCGTTCGGGATCAGCGGCACCAACGCCCATGTGATCATCGAGGAGGCACCCGCCCCCGCCCCGGTGGCGGACGCGGAGCCGGTCCCGGCGGCCCCGGCCCCGGCCTGGCCGCTCTCGGCCCGTACCGAGGCGGCCCTGCGCGAGCAGGCCGAGCGGCTGGCGGAGTTCACCGCCGAGCGGGAGGACGTGACCGCGGCCGAGGTCGCCCGGGCGCTGGCGGGCCGGGCCGGGTTCGACCACCGCGCGGTGGTCGTCGCGGGGGACCGCGCCCAGCGGCTGAGCGGGCTGCGGGCGCTGGCCCGGGACGGCTCGGGCCCCGGCGTCGTCACCGGGCGCGGCCACGGCCGCCCGGACGGCGCGACGGCCTTCCTGTTCACCGGGCAGGGCAGTCAGCGGCTCGGCATGGGGCGTCAACTCCACGCGGAGGAACCGGTGTTCGCCCGGGCGCTGGAGGAGGTCGCGGAGCGGCTGGACCGGCATCTGGAGCGTCCGCTGCTGGAGGTGCTGTTCGCCGCGCCGCGCTCGCCCGAGGCGGCGCTGCTGGACCGCACCGACTACACCCAGGCCGCGCTGTTCGCGGTCGAGACGGCCCTGTACCGGCTGCTGGAGCACCGGGGTGTGACACCGGACTTCCTGCTCGGCCACTCGGTCGGCGAGGTGGTGGCGGCGCACGTCGCCGGGGTGCTGTCGCTGGACGACGCGGCCGTGCTGGTGGCGGCGCGCGGACGGCTGATGCAGTCGGCCCGCGGCGACGGATCGATGGTGGCGCTGCAGGCCTCCGAGGAGGAGACCCTGGCCCTGCTGGCCGGCCGCGGCGAGGCGGTGGCCGTCGCCGCGGTCAACGGCCCGCGGGCGACGGTGATCTCCGGTGACGCCGCGGCGGTGGCCGAGGTGGCCGGCGCGTGGCGGGCCTCGGGGCACCGCACCAAGCGGCTGAAGGTCAGCCACGCCTTCCACTCGGCGCACATGGACGGGATCCTGGACGAGTTCCGCGCGGCCGTCGCGGGGCTGGAGTTCCACGAGCCGGCCGTCCCGGTGGTCTCCAACGTCACCGGGGTCGCGGCCACGTCGGAGCAGCTGCGCTCGCCGGACTACTGGGCGCGGCAGATCCGCGGCACCGTGCGCTTCCTGGACGGCGTCCGCTTCCTGGAGGCGCAGGGCGTGCGGGCCTTCCTGGAGCTGGGGCCGGACGCGGTGCTGACCGCGATGGCCGGGGAGGGCCTGGCGGCCGAGCCGGCGCTGCTGGCGCCGCTGCTGCGCGGCGACCGCCCGGAGCCGGCCGCCGTGCAGGGCGCCCTGGCCCAGGTCTGGGCGCGCGGCGGCGCGGTGGACTGGCGGGCCGGGGCGCCGCGGACCGGGCGCGACCTGAGCGCCGAGCTGCCCACGTACGCGTTCCAGCGCCGGCGCTACTGGCTGGAGGCGCCCCGGCCGGGGGAGGAGTCCGCGGCGGCGCAGGACGAGGGCTTCTGGAACCTGGTCGACGGCGGCGACGCCGAGGGCCTCGCGGTGGCGCTGGGGCTGGACGCGGCGGGCCGGGACGCGCTCGACCGACTGCTGCCGGCGCTCTCCGAGCGGCGGCGCAGCGCCGGCTGGAGCTACCGGGCGGGCTGGCAGCCGGTCCCCGAGAGCGGGTCGCCGCAGCCCGCGGGCGACTGGCTGTTCGTCCTGCCGGAGTCCGACGCCGACCACCCGTGGGCGTCGGCGGCGGAGCGGGTGCTGGCCGCCGGCGGCGGCACGGTGGTGCGGGTGGTGCTGGGCCGGGCCGACGACCAGCCCGACGTGATGCGCGAGAGGCTGGCGTCCGCGATCGAGCGGGCGGGCGCGCGGATCGCGGGCGTGCTGTCGCTGCTCGCCCTCGACACCGCGGCGCACCCGTGGGAGGCGACCCTGCCGGGCGGGGTGCTGACCGCGCTGATGCTGGAGCACCGGATGACCGAGATGGCGCTCGACGTGCCGCTGTGGTCGGTGACCTCGGGCGCGGTGTCGGTGGCGGGCGAGGCGCCGGACCCGGAGCAGGCGCTGGTGCGCGGTGCGCTGGTGTCGGCGTACGCGGAGCCGCACCTGCGCGCGGGCGGCCAGATCGACGTGGCCGGGGTGCCGGACGGGGCGGGGGAGCGCAGGCTCGCCCGGATCCTGGCCGGCGGCGCCGGCGAGGAGGACCAGCTGGCGGTCCGCCCGGACGGTACCTTCGCCCGGCGGCTGGTCCGGGCGCCGGGGCCGGACGGGGCCGACGGGGAGGCCTGGCGTCCGCGCGGCACCGTGCTGGTGGTCGGCGAGCAGCCGGCGCCGGTGGTCCGCCGGCTGGCGGGCCTGGGCGCCCGCGGCCTGCTGCTGACGGCCGACCCGGGACCGGCGCTGCTGGCGGAGCTGGCCGCGGCGGAGGTCCGGGTGACGGTCGGTGCGGGCGACTTCTCCGAGCCGGGCGCGCTGACCGCGCTGCTGGCCGGGGCGCCGCAGGACCTCCCGGTCACGGCGGTGGTGTACGCGGGCGGCGGGCGGCGCGAGGCCGATCCGGGCAACCGCAAGGGCCGGCTGGCCCGGCTCAGCCGCTCGGTGGCCGGGCTGCGCGCCCTGGAGGAGGCGACGGCGGGGCTGGACCTGGAGGTCTTCCTGCTCTTCGCGGGGACGGTCGGCCTGCTCGGTGAGCCGGGCACCGCGGGTGAGGCGGCCGGCGCGGCGTACGCGGAGGCGCTGGTGCTGCGGCGCCGGGCCGCCGGGCTGCCCGCGACCTCGGTGGTCAGGGGTCCGTGGCCGGGCGAGGAGGACGAGGCCCCGGCGGGGCTGCGGGTGACGGCCCCCGAGCCGGTGCTGGCCCGGATCGACCCCCGGGGCGGGACGGCCGTTCAGGTGGTGCTGGACCTCGACTGGGGCGCGCTGCCGGTGCCGGGCCTCGACCCGGTGCTGCGGGCGCTGCCGGAGGCCGAGGAGCTGCTGAAGGCGGCGGCCCCGGCCGGCGGGACGCCCGGCGGCGGCGCCGGGGGCCTGCGGGAGCGGCTGGCCGGGCTGGACCAGGCCGCCCAGGAGGAGGTGCTGGCGGAGCTGGTGCGCGGTCTGTCCGCGGAGGTGCTGGGGCACGGCGACCCGGCCGCGCTGGACGTCGACCTGACCTTCGTCGACAGCGGCTTCTCCTCGTTCACCGCACTCGAACTGCGCAACCGGCTCTGCGAGGCCACGGCGCTGGAGCTGCCCCCGGTGGTGGTCATGGAGTACCCCACCCCGGCCGAGCTGGTCGCGTACCTACGGGAGGAACTCGGCGCCGCCTGACGTTCCCGCAGATCAGGAGGCGTTACCCGAATCACATACGTATGTAAGTAGTTTCGCAGATGTTCGAACACCTCAACTACGCGAAGCTGGAACCAGAGGCGACGAAGCCCTGCCGGAAACGGCAGGGCTCGTTGCGTCTGCAGCCCATGCCGTGCGAAATCGGGGGAAACGATGATGTCTGCACCTGTGAGCGGTGATGTCTTCCGCCGCGTCTTCCGTCACCACGCCAGCGGGGTCGCCGTGGTCACCAGCAGTGGTGAGAGCCCGGCCGGGTTCACGGCGACCTCGGTGGTGTCCCTGTCCGCGGATCCACCGCTGCTCTCCTTCGGACTCAGCTGTACCGCCTCGTCCTGGCCGGCCTTCGCGGTGGCGGGGCACGTGGCGGTGCACCTGCTCACCGAGGAGCAGCAGGAGCTGGCCGCCACCTTCGCCCGGAGCGGGATCGACCGCTTCGCGGCGCCCACCGCGTGGCGGCCGGGACCGTACGGCGTCCCGGTGCTCGACGACGTGCTGGCCCTCCTGGTGTGCGAGGTGGTCGACCGGGTGTCGACCGGCGACCACACCCTGGTGATCGCCGAGCCGAAGCACACCGAGTACCGCGAGGACGGCCGTCCGCTGCTGTACCACGACGGGCAGTTCCAGACCCTGTCGCGCTGAGCGCGCACGGGGGACGAGTTCAGTTTGTACGACGGAGAACGGGGAGTCTTCGATGCGGTACGAAATCATGGGTGGTCTGCGGGTGTGCGACGGCGAGGCCGTCTCCGTCGTCAGCGCGCGGAAGATGGAGACGCTGCTGGCGGTCCTGCTGATCCGCGCGGGGCAGGTGGTGACGGTCTCCCAGTTCACCGCCGAGCTCTGGGGGGAGAGTCCGCCGCGGCGGGCGACCGCCGCGCTGCACGTCTACATCTCGCAGCTGCGCAAGTTCCTCGACCGGCCCGGCCGGGCGGTGAACCCGATCGCCACCCGCTCGCCCGGCTACCTGCTGAGCCTCGGCCACGACACGCTGGACGTCCACGAGTTCCAGCAGCTGATGACCCAGGGCCGGGCGGCCATGAAGCGCGACCGCTACGAGGAGGCCTCGGCCGTGCTGGACGGGGCGCTGGCGCTGTGGCGCAGCCCGGTGCTCAGCGAGCTGCGGCTCGGCCCGATCGTCAACTCCTTCGCCGCCTGGGCGGAGGAGGCCCGGCTGGAGTGCATCGAGATGCGGATGGACGCGGACCTCGCGCTCGGCCGCCACCGCGAACTCGTCAGCGAGCTCTACAGCCTGACGGCGGAGCACCCGCTGCGCGAGGCCTTCCACCGGCAGCTGATGCTGGCGCTGTACCGCTCGGAGCGGCAGAGCGACGCGCTGCGGGCCTACGCCAACGCCCGGGAGACCCTCAACGACGAGCTGGGCATCGAGCCCGGCCGGGTGCTGCGCGACCTGCAGCGCTCCATCCTGCTGGACGACGGCCGGCTGGACCTGTTGCGCGCCAGCTGACCAGCCGCCCGGACCGGCCCCCGGGGCGGGGGCCGGTCCCGCGGCGTGCGGCGGAACGGCGGCGGACGACGGAACGGCGGTGGGGCGCCCCCGATCGGGGGCGCCCCACCGCCGTTCCACGGTCACGGCCTCAGCCGGCCAGGGTGATGGCGCGCTCGGGACAGGCGCCGGCGCCGCGCCTGGCCCGGTCCTCCTGCCCGGGGGCGACCTCGAAGTCGCCCTGCTCGTTGTAGCCCTCGTCGGTGACGCTGTACACGTCGGGCGCCAGGACGATGCACATCGAGTGCCCCTGGCAGCGCTCGCGGTCGACGCTGATCCTCATCTGGTGGCTCCGTTCCGGAACGTCGGGGTGGCCGGGGGGGCTCAGCCGAACGTGAGGTCGAGGTTGTGGACGCCGCGGGCCGGCGAGTAGTGGTGCACCGGGGTGCTGCCCGGGGTGAGGCGGTAGCTCGGGATGCGGGTGTGCCACTCCTCCAGGGCGATCTGCAGGATGCGCCGCGCGACGTGCATGCCGAGGCAGCGGTGCGGCCCGATGCCGAAGGCCAGCTGGCGGGTGGACTCGCGCTCGAAGTCGACCTGGTGCGGGCACTTGAAGACCTGCGGGTCGAGGCCGGACAGGCCCCAGGAGAGCAGCACCCGGTCGCCCTTGCGCAGGGTCACGCCGTGGCGCTCGACGTCCTGGGTGACCAGCCGGCCGGTCGAGGAGACCGGGGAGTGGCGCAGCAGCTCCTCGACGATGGTGGGGATGCGCTCGGGGTCGGTGCGGATGACGTCCTGCACCTCGGGGTGCTCGGCCAGGTAGAGGAAGATCAGGCCGAGCGCCGAGGTGGTGGTGTCCAGGCTGGCGAGCATGGACACGAACAGGGCGTTGACCATTTCGTCCTGGGTGGGCCGGCGGCCGTCGTACTCGGCCTCCAGCAGCTTGCTGATGACGTCCTCGCGGCCCTCGGTGCCCTCCTCGCGGCGGCGGTCGACGGCGTCGCTGAAGAACTGCCACAGCGGCTGGTTGGCCTTGCGGAGGTCCTCGTCGTTGCGGGCGTTGGGGATGCCCACGTGGCGCAGCCAGTGCTTGTGGTCGAGCAGCGGCTGGAGGTGCTCGCGGCCGATCCCGAAGTTGATCAGGAACGCCTCGGCCGGCAGGACGGTGGCGAAGTCCCGGATGAACTCGGTGCGGCCCTCGGCGACCAGCGGCTCGACGGCCTCGGCGGCGGCCTGGCGCAGCTGCGGGGTGAAGTGGTTCACCACCCGGGGGTCGAACAGGTTGGACAGCGTCCGGCGCCACTGGCGGTGCTCTTCGCCGTCGAGCTGGATGGGGATCTGCTTCTCGGGGAACAGCTGGCGGTGCGGGATGACCAGCTCGGCGCTGGAGAAGATCTCCGGGTTGCGGGCGGCCCACTCGATGTCCTCGTAGCGGGTCAGGATCCAGAACCCGCCGCCCTCCTCGGAGCGGATGACGGGGCCGAGCTCGCGCAGCTCGTCCCAGTACTCGACCGGGTCCTGCAGCCACGGCTGGTACAGGCTCCAGTGGCGGGCCCGCTCCTCCGGGGTGGCGGGTGCCTGCACGGCGGGTCCGCCGGTGCCGTCGACGACCGTCATTGTCGAACTCCTTCAGGGGGTGTCTCGCCGCCCGGGCGGCCGGCAGGGTGTCCCGACCAGGCTCGGCGCACCGGCTAACGGTCACCTTTCCGAGGCCTAAAGCGGCCCTGCCGGGGCGCCCGCCGGCGCCCCGGCAGGGGTGCGTCAGGCGCCCGCGCCGAACCAGAGGGCCAGGGCGTGGCGCAGGCCCGCCGGGTCGCCCTCGGGGGTGTCCACCCAGGCGACGTGGCCGTCGGGGCGGATCAGCAGGGCCGGGGCGTCGATGCCCTCGGCCGCCTCGGCGGCGACCACGTCGACCCGGGCGGTCCAGCCGGCGGCCGCCGCCAGGTCCGCGGCGCCGCCCGAGAGGTCCAGCAGGACCCCGCGGCCGCCGCGCAGCGGCTCGGCGAGGGAGGCGTGGCCGGCGCCGGTCAGCGCGGCGTCGGGCACGGGCCGGCCGAGCAGCGGGTGCGCGGTGCGCTCCTCGCCCTCGGGGCGCGGCAGCGCGTACCCGGTGGCGGTCGGCAGCTTCAGCAGGTGCTCGTTGACCGCGGTGATCCCGGCGATCTCCTCGAACATGGTGCGCAGCGGGGCGGCGCGGTGCAGCGGGTGCATCAGCGCCATCTGGGCGCGGGCGTGCCGGGCGACCCGCTCGCCGACCGGGCGGCGCTCGGCCTCGTAGCTGTCGAGCAGCCCGGCGGGGGCCCAGCCGTTGATCTCGGCGGCGAGCTTCCAGCCGAGGTTGGCGGCGTCGTGGAGGCCGGTGTTCAGCCCCTGGGTGCCGGAGATGAAGAGCACGTGGGCGGCGTCGCCGGCCAGCAGCACCCGGCCGTCGCGGTAGCGGTCGGCGAGCCGGGTGCGGCCGCCGAAGCGGGCCAGGAAGTCGGTGCGGCGGATGTCGGGGGCCTTGCCGGTGACCCGCTCGACGGCCTCGCGCAGCTCGTCCTCGGTGACCGGGACGTCGTCGGCGGGCGGTTCGGCGCCGAACTCGATGGTCATCAGGCGCAGCACGCCGGGCCGCAGCGGCAGGGCGCCGAAGACGCCCTCCTCGGTCAGGCCGCCGCTGAAGGCCTCGTGGGAGTCGGAGGCCAGCTCGACGTCGCCCAGCACACCGCGGTAGGTCTTGCCGTCCCCGGAGAACGGGATGCCGGCGAGCTCCCGCACGGTGCTGGCCGGGCCGTCGGCGCCGACCAGGTAGGAGCCGGCGAGCTCCTGCTCGCCCTGCGGGGTCCTGACCCGCACCCGCACGCCGTCGGCGTCCTGGGTGAAGCCGATGACCTCGTGGCCGCGGCGGATGTCGGCGCCGAGCTCGCGGGCGCGCTCCTCCAGCAGCTGCTCGGTGCGCCACTGGGGGTGGGCGAAGGTGTGCTCGCGCGGGTCGACCGCGTCGACGTCGAGCCAGATGAAGGCGAAGGGGGTGCGGGGCCAGGTGAAGATGTCGCCGTCGGGGATCCGGTCGCGGACGCCGCGCTGCGCGAGGAGCTCCAGGGAGCGGCCGTGCAGGGCCATGCCGGCGGACGCCTCGACGCGTTCGGTGCTCTTCTCCAGGACGATCGCCTCGACGCCGGCGAGCGCCAATTCGGCGGCGAGCAGCAGGCCGGTGGGGCCGCCTCCCGCGATCAGGACCGGCTGGCTCATGCTGGGTTCCTCGATTCGACACAGGCTTCTACGGTCGTGACGATCCTGGTCGCGAGGGCTTAATGACCCCTTAAGCAGGGACCGCCGCAACCGGAGGTGGCCGAGCCCTCCCCCCGGGGAAGGGGAAGGCTCGGCCTGCTTCGGTTGCGGCGGTGCGTGGGTGACGTCTCGTCAGCTCTTGACGGAGGCGAGTGGGGCGGCCGCGGGCTTGGGGGTCCGGATGACCAGCAGGGTGACCAGCGCGGCGGCCGCGCTGAACACGGTGCCGATGGCGAGGGCGCTGGAGATGCCCTCGGAGAGGATGTGGTCGGCCTTGGCCACGACCTCCGCGCCGGCGTCCTTGGCGGCCTGGCGGGTCGCGTCGCCGAAGACGGTGATCAGGATGGCGATGCCGAGCGCGCCGCCGATCTGCTGCATCGACTGGAGCAGGCCCGCGGCGGCGCCCGAGTCCTGCGGCGGGACGCCGGCCAGGATGGTGACGTTCAGCGGGACGAAGCTCAGGCCGGCGCCGATGCCGAAGAGCAGCAGCGGACCGAACAGGCCGGCCAGGTAGGTGCTGCCCTCGTCGATCTGGAAGCTCCAGACGATGCCGGCGGTGATCATCAGGTTGCCGGTCAGCATGAGCGGCTTGGGGCCGAACTTCGGCAGCAGCTTCGGGACGAAGCGGGCGGTCGAGAAGAGGCCCAGCGCCAGCGGCAGGAAGGCGAAGCCGGTCTGCAGCGGGCTGAAGTCCAGGACGTCCTGGAGGAACAGGGTGAGGAAGTAGAACATGCCGAACATGGCGGCGGAGAGCAGCAGCATGTTGCCGTAACCCGCGGTCCGGTTGCGGACGTTGAGCAGCTTCAGCGGCAGCAGCGACTGCTCGGTGCGCAGCTCGATCAGGATGAAGGCGGTCAGCAGGACGACCGCGGCGGCGAAGCAGGCGAGCGCGGTGCCGTCGCTCCAGCCGTTGGAGGAGACCCGGATGAAGGCGTAGACCAGCGAGACCAGGCCGCCGGTGGCGGTGACGGCGCCGGGCAGGTCGAAGCGGCCGGCGTTGCGCGGGGGCTCCTTGATGTAGCGCGGGGCGAGCACGATGATCGCCAGGCCCACCGGGATGTTGACGAAGAACACCCAGCGCCAGGACACCCAGTCGGTCAGCACGCCGCCGAGGATCAGGCCGATCGCCGCGCCCGCGCCGGAGACGGTGGAGTAGATGCTGATGGCCTTGGTGCGCGCGGCGTCCTGGAAGTTGGTGACGATCAGGGCCAGCGTGCTGGGGGCGGCGATCGCGGCGCCGACGCCCTGCACGGCGCGGGCGATGATCAGCACGGTCTCGTTGTTGGCGAGGCCGGCGCCCAGCGAGGCGGCGGTGAAGACCGCGATGCCGGCGATGAACACCCGGCGGCGTCCGAGGATGTCGCCGGCGCGGCCGCCGAGCAGCAGCAGACCGCCGAAGGCGAGGGTGTAGGCGTTGATGACCCACGCCAGGTTGGTGTTCGAGAAGTGCAGGCTCTTCTGCAGCGACGGCAGGGCCACGTTCACGATCGTCGCGTCGACGATCACCATCAGCTGGCAGGCCAGGATGACCAGGAGGGCGATCGTCCCGCCGCGCTTGGCCTCGCCGACGCTCGCGGTGGATGGGGTTCCGGAGGTCGTGGCTGGGGAGGTCGACGAGGTCGACATGGGTGTCTCCACGGAGTGATGATGTCAGGGGACATCGATGGACCAGATAAGGAACAATGAGGTTCACTATAGGGGTGCCGGGTGGGCGCCGCAATGGGAGTCCCCGGCTGACCCCGATTCAGGAGGAGTAATGGGCGCAGTAGTTGGCAGCAACGTCCAACGGCCGGGCGCGGCAAAGGAGTCCGGGGCCGTCGAGACCCGCCGCCGGGGCGCGGTGCTGGAGAAGGCGATCTTCGACGCGGTCTTCGAGGAGCTGCGGAACGTCGGCTACGGCAAGCTCTCCATGGACGGTGTCGCCAACCGCGCCCGCACCGGCAAGGCGGGCCTCTACCGGCGCTGGTCGAGCAAGGAGACGCTGGTCCTCGACGCGCTGCGCAACGTACTGCCGATCCCCGGCGAGCTGCCCGCCGAGGGCAACGTCCGGGACGACGTCCTGATGCTGCTGCGCTGTATGCAGACCGCCCTCAACTCGGCCCACGGCGCCGTTTTGCCGGAGGCGGCGGCCGATGTCGAGGGCGGCTGCGCCCGCACGGTGCGCGACTGCGTCATCCAGCCCTGCCGGGAGATGCTGCTGCAGGCGCTGGAGCGCGGCGTCGACCAGGGGGGCGTACGGGCCGAGGCGGTCACCCCGATGATCGTGGGCCTCGGCCCCTCGATGCTCATCGGGCGGGTCGTCACCGACGGTGTGCCGATCCCCGACGCGTACGTCGTCTCCCTGGTCGACGATGTGCTGATGCCGCTGATCAGGCCCTGACCCCGGAGACCGGACGGCCCTCGCCGAACCAGTGCCCGAGCGCCTCGCGCAGGCCGGGGCCGTCCGTGCCCTCCGGGTCCACGAAGGCCGCGTAGCCGTCGGGCCGCACCAGCAGCACGCCCTCGGGCAGTCCCTCGGCCGGCCGGGCCTCCACCACGTCGACCCGCTCCGCCCACGGCGCCGCGGCCGCGGCCGCCAGACCCCGGCCGGAGGTGTCCAGGACCACGCCGCGCGCGGTGTGCAGGGTCAGCGCGACGTTCGACGGGCCGTCCGGGGTCTCCAGGTCCACCAGCGGCACCCGGCGGCCGAGCAGCGGGTGGGCCGGCCCACCCGCCTCCTCGGCACCCGGCACCGGGTAGCGGATGCCGAGCGCCGTCAGCACGTCCACCAGGTAGTCGCGGACCTCCTCGAACTGCAGGAGGTCGGTGAAGAGCTCGCGCAGCGGCTGCACCTCGTTCAGCGGGTGCAGCAGGGCCTCCTGCGCCTGGGTGTTGAGGGTCAGCCGGGCGCCGACCGGGTGCCGCTCCTCGTGGTACGAGTCCAGCAGGCCGGGCGGGGCCCAGCCCTGGACGGCCGCCGCGAGCTTCCAGCCCAGGTTGATGGCGTCCTGCACGCCGGTGTTCAGCCCCTGCCCGCCGAACGGCAGGTGGATGTGCGCGGCGTCCCCGGCCAGGAACACCCGGCCCGCCCGGTAGCGCTCCGCCAGGCGGGTCGCGCTGCCGAACCGGGACAGCAGGTGCCGCTCGCCGAACCGCACCTCGATGCCCATCACCCGCCGCACCGCCTCGGCGAACTCCTCGGTGGTGAGGGGCAGGTCGCGGTCCGGCGGGACGACGCCGAACTCCATCGTGGTGAGCCGGTGCACCCCCGGCTCCATCGGGATCTGCGCGTACACGCCGCCCTGGGTGAGCTGCGGCCCATAGACGTACTGCTCCGGGTCGATCAGCTGGACGTCCCCGGTGATCCCGTTGACGCTGGAGGAGGTGCCGGGGAACCCGATGCCGGCGAGCTTGCGCACGGTGCTGGAACCGCCGTCGGCGCCCACCAGGTAGGCGCCCCGCAGCCGGTACTCCTCCGAGGGGCCGCGCACCTCGACGGTGACCCCGTCCTCGTCCTGGACCAGGCCGACCACCTCGTGCACCCGGCGCACGTCCGCGCCGAGCTTGAGCGCGTGCTCCTCCAGGCGCTGCTCGACGTCCCGCTGCGGGACGCGCTTGGCGACCAGCTCCGGGGCGATGATGTCCTTCAGCTCCAGCAGGCCGAAGTTGTAGGTGCGGGCCTGGCCGTAGTCGTCGAACCAGTCGAGCCCGCGCTGCCGGAAGCTCTCCAGCGACCGGGCCTGGAACGTCTGGGCCCGCGACCACTGCGGCGCCTCGGGGAGCTTGTCGAGGACGACGACCTCCACCCCGGCCAGGCGCAGCTCACAGGCCAGCATCAGGCCGGTGGGGCCCCCGCCGGCGATGACGACCGTACGACTCATGGTTGAACTCCTCTGGTTTCTCTGACGGTTCGTGGGGCGGCCCGGAGCGGCCAGGAGCGGCGTGGGACGGCTCTGAGCGGCCCGGAGCGGCGGCCGGGGCCGGTCGGCCTCAGCGGGGCGGGCCGAGGATCCGCCGGCGGGCGCCCAGCAGGAACAGCAGGACGTCGAGGAGTGCGTGCGGCACCCCGTAGCCTCCCCGCATCCGCAGCACCGACCGCACGTTCCACAGCCGGGTCTCGCCGACGTACCGGGGCGAGGCGTGGACGTCGTCGTAGGTGTGCAGCCGCAGCGAGCGCAGCCCGGCCCGCAGCCGCTCGACGTCGCCGGCCGGGATGATCTCGTCGCGCAGGCTCACCGTGCACGCCACCGGGACGTCCAGCGCGGCGAGCTCCTCGTCCTTCAGCGCCCAGCCCGCCAGTTCGGTGCCGAGGTCCTCGACCGGCACGCCGGTGAGATGGGCGAGGGTGTCGACGGTCACCCGGGGCAGCGCGCGCTGCCAGGCGGCGTCCGTGAAGAAGTCGTGCACCGGCGCGCCCGCCAGCACCAGCCCGCGCAGCCGCGGGTCGCTGCCGGCCGCGCGCAGCGCCAGGTGGCCGCTGAAGCTCAGCGCCACCGCGTAGGTCTCCTCGACCCGGGCGCGGTCCGCGAGGGCGTCCAGCAGCGCGGGCAGGATCCGCCAGCTCTCGGAGTCGTAGCGCACGGTGTTCTCGCCGGCGCCGGGCATCTCGGTGACCACCATCGCCATGCCCAGCCGGTCGGCCAGGGCCAGCAGCGGCGCCCACTGCTCCTTGATGCTGACGATCCCCCCGCTCACCAGCAGCAGCGGGCGGGGCTCGGTGGCGGACAGGCCGGCGGCCCAGCAGCCGACCCGGCCGCCGGGCAGGTCCACGTCGATCCGCTCGATGCCGCTCTGCGTGCGCCGCCAGCGCTCGAACAGCTCGACGCAGCGGTCCAGGGCGCGTTGGCGGGCCGGTCCGTCGACGTAGGGGAAGCGGGCCATCGCGTGGCTGCGGATCGCCTCGGGCAGCCTGCCCGCCAGCTCCAGCTCGTCGCCGTCGCGGGACCACTCGTGCACCCAGGAGCCGGGGCCGTCCCCGTCGGAGGTGATCCGCTCCAGCACCCGCTCGTAGCGCTCGGCGGGGATGTTCTGGGCCTTGGCGTGCACCACGACGAACTGCTTGAGCTCGGTGACGTCGTTCACCCGGCACCCCCGGAACGGGCCTCGGCGGGCACCAGGGCGTCGGCGGGCACCGGGGCCCCGGCGGGTTCCGCGGCCCCGAAGGACTCCAGGCCCTCCTTGACCTCGGTCAGGATGTCGGCCGCCTCGGCGCCGTCGAGGATCCGGTGGTCGAAGGCGAGGCTCAGCCGCATGGTCGGCGCGATCGCCAGGGCGCCGTCGCGCACCACCGGGCGGTCGGTGATCCGGCCCACGCCGAGGGTCACCGGGGTGCCGCCCACCGAGTGGAAGCCGTCCACCGCCCGGTGGCCGAGCGAGGTCACCGAGAAGGTGCCCATCCGCTGGGCCCGGCCGGCCAGCGGGCGCACCACCCGGCGGAAGGCGGTCTGCGCGATCGGGCGGGGCAGCTTGTGCAGCAGCGGCAGGCCGGCGTACTGGGGCAGCTGCTCGGGGTCGGAGTCCCGGTAGTGCTCCAGCCTGTCCTGGATCTCGTCGAGGTCCGCCCGGTCGAGGTCCGGCAGCACCGCGGAGAGCACCACGCGCTGGCCGCCCCAGGTCTTGTCCAGGGCGATCTTGGCATGCGCCCCGGGGCTCGGCGCGACCTTCGGCAGCACGCCGCCGCGCACCGCGACGTTCGCCTGCGGATGGCGCACCAGCACCCGGGCGGCGGTGTGCAGCACGTAGCCGATCACCGAGTGGCGCCGCCCGGTCCGCTCCGCGCGGTGCTCCAGGACCCGGGCCATGTCCACCTCGGTGTCGAGGAAGACCGGGGAGAAGGGGCGGATCTCCTCCAGGAAGTACAGCGTGTGCCGCCGCTGCCGCGGGACGTGGGTGCCCGTCACCTCGGCACCGCCGTTTCCCCGATGACGTTCACTGTCCGTTCCTCTCCCGAGCGTCGTGGCCTGGCCGAAGGGGAGAGCGGGCGTTGGCACGAGGGCATCGAATGCCGTCGCCCGCTCCCCCCACCAGATTCGGCCCCGGCGCTAAAGCCGGGCTTAGCATCCGCTGCTGCGCCCGGCCGGGATCGGGCTGGTCAGCCCGCGTGCGAGAGGGCGGGCCGGGCGGCCCCCGCGAGGCCGAAGGCCTCGGCGAGCACCGCGTGCGAGCGCACCCGGGCGGTGTGGTCGTGGACCAGGCTGAACGCCATCAGCTCGTCGGCGCCGGTGCGGGCCACGAAGTCCTCGGTCTTGCGGCGGACCGCCTCCGGGCCGCCGACCAGGTGGCGGGCCAGCCGGGAGGCGAGGAACTCGCGCTCCAGCGGGGTGTACGGGTACGCGGCGGCCTCCTCCGGGCTGGAGTAGGGGCCGAGGTAGCCCTTGCGCATCTTGATCGCGGCCAGCCCGAGGGTGCCCCACAGCCGCTCGGCCTCGGCGTCGGTGTCGGCGGCCACCATCATGGCGGTGACGATCGCGTACGGGCGCTCCAGCACGGCGGAGGGCTTGAACTGCTGGCGGTACAGCTCCATCGAGGGGATGCAGGCGTCGCCGTTGAGGTGGTTGGCGAACGCGTACGGCAGGCCGAGGGCGGCGGCGAGCTGGGCGCTGGACGGGCTGCTGCCGAGGATCCACAGCGGCGGGTGGTTGGCCGCCGAGGCGGGCACCGCGGTGACCGGCTCGGCGCCGCTCTCGGCGCTGAAGTAGCCGAGCAGGTCGGAGAGCTGGCGCGGGAACAGCGAGCCGTTCTGCGCGCCGACGGGGCGCTCCAGGGCCTGCGCGGTGAGCGGGTCGACCGGGGCGCGGCCGATGCCGAGGTCGATCCGGCCCGGGTGCAGGGCCTCCAGGACGCCGAACTGCTCGGCGACCACCAGCGAGGAGTGGTTGGGCAGCATGACCCCGCCGGCCCCGACCCGGATCGAGCGGGTGGCGGCCGCGATCTGCCCGACCAGCACGGCGGGGGCGGAGCTGGCCTCCCCGGTGGTGTTGTGGTGCTCGGCGACCCAGTAGCGGTGGTAGCCCAGGCGGTCGGCGTGCTGCGCCAGGTCGACGGAGTTGCGGATCGCGTCCACCGGGGTCGAGCCGGTCGGCACCGGGGTGATGTCGAGGACGGACAGCTTGAAGGAGGCGTCAGACAAGGGAGGTTCCGTTCATCGGGTGGGATGGGACGCCGTCGGCCCGGGGGCCGTCGGAGGTGGGGGTCGTGGGGGCGGGGGCCGCCGGGGGGTTCCAGGCGTCCTCCGCCCTCGGCAGCGCGGTGAGTAGCGACCGGGTGTAGGCGTGCGCGGGCCGGTGGAGGACCTCGTCGACGGGGCCGCTCTCCACCACCTCGCCGTCGCGCATCACCAGCACCCGGTCGCTCAGGTGGTTGACCACGCCGAGGTCGTGCGAGATGAAGAGCAGGGCCAGCCCCAGGCGCTCCCGGAGGTCGCCGAAGAGGTCCAGGATCTGCGCCTGGACCGACACGTCCAGCGCCGAGACCGGCTCGTCGCAGACCAGGATCCTGGGGCCGGGCGCCAGGGCCCGGGCGATCGCCACCCGCTGGCGCTGGCCGCCGGACAGCTCCAGCGGACGGCGCTCCAGCAGGGCCGGGTCCAGCCCCACCAGGTCCAGCAGTTCGGCGGCGCGCCGCCGGCGGTCCTGGGCCGGCAGGGCCTCCCCGACGATCTGCCGCACCGTCCAGCGCGGGTCGAAGGAGCCCAGCGGGTCCTGCTGGACGAGCTGGATCCAGCGCCGCCGCTCGCGGCGCGCCGTCTCCGGGCGGCCGGACCAGGGCTCGCCGAGCAGCCGCACCCCGCCCGCGTCCGGCTCCAGCAGGCCCATCGCGATCCGGGCGACCGTGGTCTTGCCGGAGCCCGACTCGCCGACCACGCCGAGGGTCTCGCCCTCGTGCAGGACGAACGAGACGTCCCGCACGGCGGTGTGCCGGCCGCGGCCGGTCGTCCGGAAGGACTTGAACAGCCCGGACGCCTCCAGGACCGGGGTGCCGGCCGCGGCGGCCGGGGCCCGGTGGACGGCCGGGGACGGCTTCCAGGGCGCGTCCAGGCGCAGGCAGCGGGCGGTGTGCCCGGGACCGACCCCGACCGGCGCGGGCCGCTCGGCCCGGCACTCCCCGGACGCGACCGGGCAGAGCGGGGCGTAGTGGCAGCCGCCCGCCGCCTCCTTCGGGCCGGGCCCGCCCTCGGCCGCGGCGGCGTTCTCCGGCCGGGCGGGCCCGGCGAGCCGGTGGCCCCGGGTGCCGGCGGTGGGCACGGCCGCCAGCAGCCGCCGGGTGTACGGGTGGGCGGGGGAGCGCAGCACCGCTCCGGTGGGGCCCTGCTCGACGATCCGCCCGTCGTGCACCACCGCCACCCGGTCCGCCAGCCGGGCCACCACCGCGAGGTCGTGGCTGATCAGCAGCACCGCGGTGCCGGCCCGCTTCCGGGCGGCCAGCAGGTCCAGGATGCGCGCCTGCACGGTGACGTCCAGCGCGGTGGTCGGCTCGTCGGCGATCAGCACCTCGGGGCCGGCCGCCAGGGCCGAGGCGATCAGCGCCCGCTGGCGCTGGCCGCCGGACAGCTGGTGGGAGTACTGCCGGGCCCGGCGCGGGGCCTCGGACAGCCCGACGTCCTCCAGCAGGGCGACCGCGCTGTCCCAGAGCGCGCGGCGCGGTCCCGGCCGGTGGTTGCGCAGCGCCTCGGCGACCTCGTGGCCGACCCGCCGCAGCGGGTCGAGGGAGACCAGCGCGTCCTGGAGCACCAGGCCGATGCGCCCGCCGCGGACGCGCTGCCACTCGCGCTCGGACAGCGTCCGCAGGTCGGTGCCGGCCAGCTCCAGCCGCTCCGCGGTGACCGTGGCGGTCGGCCCGGCCAGGCCGAGCAGCGAGCGGGCGGTGACGGTCTTGCCCGAGCCCGACTCCCCGACGATCGCCAGGCACTCGCCGGCGGCCAGGGTGAAGCCGATGTCGTGGACCGCCGTGACCGGGCCCCCGGGCGCCGGGAAGGCGACCCGCAGCCCCTCGACGGTGATCAGCGGCTCGGGGGTGATCGGCGGCTCGGGGGTGATCGGCGTTTCGGAGGTGTCGGTCTCGGGGGTGTCAGTCTCGGGCACCGGGGTTCCGCCCTTCGAAACGGCGGCGCAGGTCGCGGCCGACGACGTTGATGGTGAGCACCGTGACGGTGACGGCCACGCCCGGCAGGACCGCCGGCGCCCAGGCGACGTCCAGCAGGTCCCGGCTCTGCGCGAGCATCGCGCCCCACTCGGGCGTGGGCGGCTTCGGCCCGAGGCCGAGGAAGCTCAGCGAGGAGCCCGCGATGATCGCGCTGCCGACGCCCACGGTGGCGAACACCAGCAGCGGCGGGACGGCGTTGGGCAGCAGATGGCGCAGGTAGATCCAGCCGCGGCGGCGGCCCAGCACGGTGGCCGCCTGGACGTAGCCGGACTCCCGGATGACCAGGGCCTGGCCGCGGGCGAGCCGGGTGAAGCCGGGGGTCAGCGAGCAGCCGATCGCCAGCACGGCGTTCCCGGTGCCCGGGCCGAGCATCGCCACCACCAGCAGCGCCAGCAGCAGCCCGGGGAAGGCCAGCAGGATGTCGGTCACCCGCATCACGGCCTCGTCGACGGCCCGTCCTCCGGCGGCGGCCAGCACGCCCAGCAGGGTGCCGGCGACGACCGCGATGCCGGTGGCGCCCAGGCCGATGGCCAGCGAGGACCGGGCGCCGTGGACGATCCGGCTGTAGAGGTCCTGGCCGAGCTGGTCGGTGCCGAGCAGGTGCCGGCCGCTCGGGCCCTCCAGTGCCTCCAGCGGGTTGACCGCGTCCGGGGCCTGATGGGCCAGCAGCCCGGGCCAGAGCACGGCCACCGCCAGCAGCGCCAGCACGGCCCAGGCGACCGCCACCCCGCGGGGGCGGCGCGGGGCGGTGCGGGCGCGGGCCGGCCGGACGGCGGAGAGCGCGCTCATCGCAGGCCGCCGAACTCGCCCCGGGGCCGGAACGCCCGTCCCCGGGCGAGCACCAGCAGGGAGCGGCGCAGCGCGGCCAGCTCGGTGCGCGGGTCCCCGTCGACGACCAGCAGGTCGGCCTCCAGGCCGTTGCGCAGCCGGCCGGTGCGGTGGCCGACGCCCAGCGCGTCGGCGGCCGCCGAGGTCGCGGCCGTCAGGATGCTGCCGTTGTCCAGGCCTGCCCGGGCGAACCACTCCAGGCCGTCGACGTACTGGCCGAAGCCCGAGCCGGGGATCCCGGCGTCGGTCCCGGCCAGCAGCCGTACGCCCTGCTCGTGCTGGTGGTGGACCAGGTCGAGCCAGGGGCGCACACCGCTCTCGCCGATCCGCTTGATGGTCTCGTTGAGCACCGCGCTGAAGGTCGGACAGACCGACGTCCCCTCGGCGGCGATCTTCTTGATCAGCTCGGCGGCGGCGTCGTCCGGCCCGCGGGCGCTGCCCGGCGGGGGGATGAAGGTGCAGTGCTCCAGGGTGTCGACCCCGGCCTCCAGGGCGATCCGGACCCCGTCCGAGCCGTGCACGTGGGCGGCGACCGGGCGCCCGAACCGGCGCGCCTCCTCGACGGCCGCCCGGATCTCCTCGTCGGTGTACTGCGCCACCCACGGCGCCGGTCCGTCCGGGGTGAGGCCGCCGCCGGTCGCCATCACCTTGATGACGTCCGCGCCGTTCTGCACGTTGCGCCGGACCACCGCCCGGATCTCGTCAACCCCGTCGGCCTGGCCGCCGAGGTACCAGCAGTGGCCGCCGGTGACGGTGACGGGCGCGCCGGCCGCCAGGATGCGCGGGCCGGGCAGCCGCCCGGCGGCGATCGCGTCGCGCAGGGCGAAGGCGAGGCCGCCCCGGTCGCCGAGGTCGCGCACCGTGGTGACCCCGGTGTTCAGCAGCTCCTGGGCGCGCCCGGCCATCGCCAGCAGCAGGCTCCGGTCGTCGGAGGCGTCCAGCGTGGCCACCGCGTCGCCCTCGCCGCTCATCGACAGGTGGACGTGGCAGTCGATCAGCCCGGGCAGGATGGTCGCCCCGGGGAAGTGGTGCACGGGTGTCTGCGGAGCGGTCCGGCGGTGCACCTCGCTGTACGTCCCGACGAGTTCGATCCGGCCGTCGACCACCAGGACCGCGCCGTCGGCGATGCCCTGGTCGGCGGGGTCGGGGAGCACCAGGTCCGCGTGGAGGATGCGAGCGGTCACAGGTGTGCCTCTTTCAGTCGGGGGTCGACGACCTGGTAGAGCCAGTCGACGACGAGGTTGATCAGGACGAAGGCGACGGCCGAGACGACGACCACCCCGGTCACCACGGGGAGGTCCCGGCCGGAGATGGCCGAGGCCATCACCCGGCCGAGCCCCTGGCGGGTGAACACCGTCTCGATCACCACCGCGCCGCTGAGCAGCGTGCCGACGGCCCACCCGGAGAGCGTCACCAGGGGGATCAGCGCGTGCCGCAGCGCGTGCCGGGTCAGCACCGCCGACCGGTCGGTGCCGCGGGCCAGCGCGCTGAGCGCGAACGGCTCGCGCAGCACGCTCTCCATGCCCTCGCGCAGCACCTGGGCGAACGGCCCGACCATGCCGACCGCCAGGGTGACCGCGGGGAGCACCAGGCCGTCCGGCCCGTCGCCGCCGGTCGCCGGGAACAGCTGCCACTGGAAGGAGAAGACGGTGAGCAGCAGCACCCCGATCCAGAAGCCCGGGCTGGAGCTGAGCACCAGTTCGAGGGTGGAGGAGAGGAACCGCAGCCGCGGGCGCCGCCCCGCCGTCGACAGGGCCAGCGCCAGCGCCAGGCCCAGGGCGATCGCGAAGCCGGCCAGCGCCAGCTGCACCGTCGGCCAGAGCTGGTCGAGGATCACGTCGGAGACGTCGGCGTTGAGCTGGAAGGAGTGGCCGAGGTCGCCGCGCACCAGGTGGCCGAGGAAGTCGCCGTAGCGGACGGCCAGCGGGTCGTCCAGGCCGAGGTCGGCCCGGACCTGGGCGACGGCCGCCGGGGTGGCGGCCGTCCCCCCGAGGACGATCTGGACCGGGTCGCCGGGCGCCAGCTGGAGGGCGCCGAACGAGACGGTGGCGGCGCCCAGCAGCACCAGGACCGACAGCGCCAGCCGGCGCGCCAGCCACCGGAGGGTGCCTGTCACGCGCCCTTGCCCTTCGACACGTCGTAGAACAGCGGGTAGCCGGTGGGCTCGAAGCTCAGACCGCGCAGGCTCTTCGCGGCCCCGAGCAGGTACGAGGGGGTGTACACGGGGATGACCAGGGCCTGGTCGACCACGTACTTCTGCACCTGGACGTACTCGGCGTCGCGGGCGTCCCCGTGCGGGGCGCCGGCGGCGTGCCGCAGCCACTCGTCGAGCTGCGGGTCGTTCACCTTGAGGACGTTCATGCCGCCCTTGGCCGGCAGCTGCTCGGACTCGAACAGGGTGCGCAGGATGTCGGGCTCGGCGCGGACGGTGCTCGCGTCCCAGAGGTCGGCGTCGGCGGCCATCACGCGCTTGGTGTAGCTGCCGGTGTCCAGGCCCTCGCGGTTGACCTCGATGCCGACCTTCTTGGCGTCGGCGGCGATGCCCTGGGCGAGGACGTCGCGCTGCTCGCGCAGCAGCTGCGCCCCGAACGGCCAGGAGAGGGTCAGCCGCTTGCCGTCCTTCACCCGGAAGCCGTCCGCGTCCTTCGCGGTCCAGCCGGCCTCGTCGAGCAGCCGGTTGGCGAGGTCCGGGTCGTAGCGCCAGGTGTTCTCCAGGACCTTGGCGTAGCCGAGGGTGGTCGGGCTGAGCGGGCTCCAGGCGCGGTTGTACTGGCCGAAGTAGACGGTGGAGACGAGCTGGTCGAGGTTGACCGAGCGCTGCAGGGCGGTGCGCACCCGCTGGTCGGCGAGCGGCCCGCGGTTGCTGTTGAGGTGCACGGCGTAGACGCCGCCGGGCGCCTCGGCCTTGAGGTACTGGAGCTTGCCGTTGGACTTCAGCGCGGCGACCCGGGAGGGCGAGATCCCGCCGACGGCGTCGAGCTGGCCGCTGGTCAGCGAGCCGATGCGGACGGAGTCCTCCTGGATGAACTGGATGCTGATGGCGTCCAGGTAGGCCGCGCCGGAGTGCTTCGCCGAGGACGGCCCCCAGGCGTACTTGTCGTTCCTGGTGAGGTCGATCTTCTGCTTCTTCGTCCAGCCCGCGAAGCTGAACGGGCCCGAGCCGACCGGGGCGGCGCACACCTCGGTGTTGTCCCGCTTGAGCGACTCCGGGGACTGGATGCCCAGGTAGGCGGTGCTGAGCGCCTGGAGGATCGGCGTGTACGGGCGGGACAGCCGCACCCGCACGGTCGACGGGTCGACGACGTCCGCCCCCGCGTACGGGCCGAGCAGGCCGACGGCGTACTGCGACTTGGTCTTCGGGTCGACGGCGTGGTCGAGGGTGGCCTTCACGGCGGCGGCGTCCAGCACCGTGCCGTCGTGGAAGGTGACTCCGGTTCTGAGGTGGAAGGTGTACGCCGTGCGGTCGTCCGAGATCTCCCAGCGCTCGGCCAGCCAGGGCTTGATGGTGCCGTCCGGGGCCAGCTCGACCAGCGAGTCGAAGATGTTGCGGTCGATCAGGGCGGCCACGTCCAGCGGGCTCACCTGCGGGTCGATGCAGGCGGGCTCGGTCTCGACGGCGTACCGCAGGGTGCCGCCGGCGACGGCGGGGCCGGAGC
The DNA here is from genome assembly GCF_042799475.1 of Kitasatospora sp. NPDC057692. Taxonomy (NCBI): domain Bacteria; kingdom Bacillati; phylum Actinomycetota; class Actinomycetes; order Kitasatosporales; family Streptomycetaceae; genus Kitasatospora; species Kitasatospora sp. NPDC057692. Next base: position 26,717 of record NZ_JBHVIV010000070.1, read on the forward strand.
CGGAGTCCGTGTCCGTGTCCGATCCGCAGGCCGTCGCGGCGGGTCCGATCAGCAGCACGGCGGCGGAGAGCAGCGCCGCGGACCGCGGCGTGTGGCGCGGGCCGCGGCCGGCGGCCCGTGCGGTCGCGGGGGTGGCTGCGGCGACCAAGTGGTTCGGGGTCTGCAAGGTTCCGTCTCCTCGTGCGCATGACCGGTTCGAGAGAACGGCCGCGGCAGAGTCGTCCCGACGATGCCGACAGTCCGTTGCCGCACTCTGGCCGCCGGTTCTAAATCGGTCCTTAACAGCCGATCTGACGGGAGGTCATGACGATCCGGCGAGGGGGCGGGGGCGCGCACGCCGAGGGCGGGGCGCGACCGGGTCGCGCCCCGCCCTGTGGCGGAGACGGGTCAGCTGCGCTCCGCCATCAGGCGCACCAGCGCGCTGCGCGAGGTGATGTTGAGCTTGCGGTAGATCCGGTTCAGGTGGACGTCGACCGTCCGCGGGCTCAGGTGCAGCCGCTCCGCGACCTCCCGGCTGCGCAGCCCGGCGCCGGCGATCGTGGCGACCTCGCGCTCCCGGTCGGTCAGCACGGACAGCGCCACCCCGCCGCGGGTCCGGCGGACCGGCTCCTCGCCCGGCCGGTGCGGCAGCGGCGCACCGAGGATCCGCGGCACGGCGACCGGCTCCGGGACGATCGCGCGACCGGTGATCGCCTCGGCCCTGGCCCGCAGCGGCTCGGCCCGCCAGGCGCCGTCCGACTCCGCCAGGCAGGTGGCGGCGTTCGCCAGCGTCCAGGCCCGGGCCCAGAGGACCTCGCTCGACTCCAGCAGGCCGGCCGCCTCCTCGTAGAGGGCGGCGGCCCGCCCGGACGCGCCGTTCTGCCGTGCCAGGTGCGCTTCGGCGGTGAGCGCGAAGGCCTGGTCGTGGGCCGGTCCGGCCGCGGCCGCGGCGGCGGCCTGCAGCGCCCACACGGCGGCCGGCTGCCCGCGGAAGGCCGAGGCGCCGGCCAGCAGTTCATGGGCGCGGGGGCGGACCGCAGGCGGCAGCTGGGGCAGGGTCGGGTCGCTCGCGACCGGGCTGAGCAGGTTCAGCCCGAGCTGGTGGTCGCCGGCGAGCTGGGCCGCCTCGGCGAGCCAGAGGCGGGCCAGGGTGCTCCAGTGGCCGTTCTGCGAGACGAGCGGCGCGGCCGGGCCGACCTGCCGGTCCGTCAGCGCGCCCAGCACGCCGCTGACCGAGGCGACGGTCTTCGCCAGGCCGCACTCCAGACCGGATTCGGCGACGGCGGCCTCGGCGGCGGCCGCGGTGTCGCGGGCCTCGTCGAGGCGGGCCAGCCCGATCCGGCCGAAGGTCAGGCCGAGCAGGAAGACCGGCCGCAGGTAGCCCTGGCCGGTCGCCCGCAGGGCGGCCTCGCCGCGGGCCAGGTGCCGCTCGGCGGAGGCCGGGCGGCCGAGGATCAGCTCGCTCCAGCCGACGGCGGCCAGGTACTCGGGGTGGGCCACGGTGCTCAGCTGGTCGACGGCCTCGACGGCGAGGTCGGTCGCGGCGGCGGCCCGGGCGGTGTCGCCGGTCAGCGCCGCGTGCAGGGCGTCCATCGCGTACGCGCCGGCCAGGTTCGCCGGGTCCGCCGTGCGCGGGGCCAGCCGCAGCGCCTCGTCGACCTCCTCGCGGGCCGGCGGCCGACCGGCGAGCAGGTCGATGAACCCCTGGAGCAGCAGGACGGCGACGTGCTCCCCGCCGTCGCCGCCCGCCGCCCGCAGCGGGTCGGCGCCCGCCCCGGAGGCGAGGACGGAGCGGGCCTCCACGTAGTGGCCGAGGGCAGCCCTGATCCGGGCGCCGAGTTCGACGGCGGCGCTGCGCAGGCCGGCCGGGGCGGCGCGCTCCGCGTCCAGCAGTTCGAGGAGGATCTCGTCGCTCTCGGCCAGCGCGCCCGTCGAGGCCAGCGCGGTGGCCAGGGCCAGCAGCACCTGGCCGCGCTCGGGGCCGGTGGGCAGGCCCTGCAGGGCGAGCCGCAGCCAGCGGACGGCGGTCGCCGGGTCGGCGGCCAGCACCTGGTGCGCGGCGCGGTGCAGGAGCGCGGCCTGTTCCGGCAGCGGCTGGGAGGCGAAGCGTTCGACGTCCCGGGCCACCTCGTGGTCCGGGGCACCGAGGGTGGCCCGCGCGCCGGCGGCCCGGCGGTGGGCCTTGATCCGGGAGCAGGGGGCGAGGTCGTCGTAGACCGCGCGCTGGAGCAGCGGGTGGCGGAAGACCATGCTCGGCGGCCCCTCGTCCGTGGTGCGCAGCAGGTCCCGGGCGCTCAGGGTGTCGATGATCTCGCAGGTCCGCGGTTCGTCGAGGCCCGCGACGTGGGAGACCACCCGGCTGTCGACCAGACTGTCGACCGCGTTGCCGACCACCGCGCAGGCCTGGAGGACGAGCAGTTCCTCGGGGGCCAGCGCGCCGGTCTCGCTGAGCAGCCGGGCGGCCAGTTCCTCGGGCACGTCCTTCACCGGGATGGGCTCGGCGGCGGCGGACTGCTCGTTGAGGCCGGCCCGGGCCGCGACCCGGGCGAGCGCGTTGAGGTAGAGCGGGACCCCGTGGCTCTCCCGGTGCAGCCGGCGCAGCAGCGGGGCGTCCGGCTCCATGCCGACCAGGGCGGCGGACTGCCGCGGGGTCAGCGGGGCGAGCTCGATCCGCCGGACGGTCCGCTGCTCCACCCCTTGGGCGAGCGTGCCGCGCAGCCGGGGCGCGGCCTGCCGGGGGCGCTGGGCGACCACCAGGTACAGCGGGATGGTGATGCGCTGGCGCAGCAGGTAGTCGAGGACCTTCAGCGAGTCGGGGTCCGCCCAGTGCACGTTGTCCATGATCAGCAGCAGGCCGTCCTGCGACCAGTCGCGCAGCAGGCCGTTCACCGCCCGCAGGAACTCGCAGCCCTGGTCGGTGCGGGGGGCGGCGGCGGTGTCCGGGCCGTTGAACGGCCCGTAGGCGAGGGTGCGGACCAGGGCGGCGGGGTCTGCCGTCGACGGCGGCCCCGACCGGTCGCCCAGCGGGTTGGCGAAGGCGTCGGCGACCAGGTGGTAGGGGCTGGCGGACTGGTACTCGGTCGCGCAGCCCATGAGCACCCTGATGCCCCGGCGGTGGGCCTCCTCGGCGAGCGCGGACAGCAGCCAGGTCTTCCCGGAACCGGGGTCGCCCCGCAGCTCGGCGGCGGAGCCGGCGCCGGTGGCGAGCGCGTCGAGGCCGGCGACGAGCGCCCGGAAGGCGGGGGAGTGGGCGGTGGACGGCTGCCGGGAGCAGACAGGGGAGCTCACTGTTGCCGACACGACTTCCGATCTCCTCTGCTTGGGCTGACATGTCCGGAATTGCGCTGCGCGCCGGGGTGACCGAAGGGTGGTGCTTCGCATCCTAGTTCGCCCGGGGGCTCCGGAACGGTTCTTCGACAGGAGTCACACGGAATTTACGATTCCGGTCATTCGGGTCGACTTCACCGACCGCGTTCCCGGTATTCTCCGCACTGTTTCCTTCGTTCACGAACCTGATGCCTGCATAAAGTTTGTCGACGTCTTATTCCTTCACGCCCCGGCCACGGGCTGCGCACACCGCGAGCGCCGGGCTCCGGGGGTCGGGCCCGACGGCCGCGTCCCGACCGCGACGGCGGCACGGTCCCGGCGGTCGTCCGTTTAATGCGAGCTTAAGAGCGGTGCGCCATCGTGCCGCGGACGGCGGAGGGAAGCAGCGAAGGCGGAGGAGAAGTGATGCAGGGGACATTCTGGTCGGGTATCGGGCGAAAAATCATGCGCGCTATCCCGGGCTGGTCCGCGCTCGCGGTCTGCTGGGGCTCCACGGGACTCGGAGTGGTCCTGCTCCCCCCTGCCGAGGAGCATTCGGAGCCCGCGCTCGCGGGTCCGCCGCCCGGCCATCCGGAACGGCTGCTCCCCCCCGTCCCCCTGAACGACGAGGAGCGCGCGCTGTGGTCGCAGTTGGTCTGACGCCGGACACCGGCCGCCCGCCGGAGGCGGCGCGATGAGGCGGATCGTCGTCGTCGGCGGGTCGATCGCCGCCCTCACCGCCGCCGGGAGCCTGCGGGCCGAGGGCTACGACGGCTCGCTCGTGCTGCTGTCCGAGGAGGCCCATCCTCCCTACTCCCGGGTACCGCTGTCCAAAGGAGCGCGCTCGGGCGAGGCGCTGCGGGACGCGGTGCTGCTGCCGGAGCCCGGTGACGGCGTCGAGCTGCGCACCGGCGCCCGGGCGGAGTCCCTCGACACCGCGCGCCGGGTGGTGACCCTCGCCGACGGCGCGGAGGTCCCGTACGACGGCCTGGTCGTCGCCACCGGCGCCCGCGCCCGCCGGCTCGGCGGCGAGGGCGAGCTGGTGGTGCGCACCCTCGACGACGCCGAGCTGCTGGCCGCGCGGCTGGCCGGGGCGCGCAGTGTCGCCGTGGTGGGCGCCGGGTTCCTCGGCATGGAGCTCGCCTCGACCTGCCGCGGCCTGGGGCTCGACGTCACCGTGATCGACCGCGATCCGCCGCTCGCCCGCCTGCTGGGCGACTGGCCGGCCGGCTTCGTGGTCGCCGCCGCGCGCGAGCGGGGTGTGGCCTTCCGGCTCGCCCCTGAGGGCGTCACCCCGCTCGGCCCGCACGCCGTGCGCCTCGGGCGGGAGACCGTGGAGGCCGACGTGGTCGTCACGGCGGCCGGCGACCTGCCGAACACCGAGTGGCTCGCCGGCTCCGGGCTGCCGCTGGACGGCGGCGTGGTGGCCGACGGGCGCTGCCGGGTGGCCCCGGGGATCGTGGCCGCGGGGGACGTGGTGGCCCGCCGCACCCCCGACGGCCGCACCCGCCGGACCCCGCACTGGACCAACGCGGTGGAGCAGGGCCGGGCCGCCGCGGCCGCCCTGCTGCACGGCGACGCGGCGCCGCCCTACCGGCCCGACCCGTACTTCTGGACGGAGCAGTTCGGCCTGGACGTGAAGATCAGCGGCCGGCTCCCGGCGGCCGGGGCGCCCGAGGTGCTGGCCGGCTCGGTCGAGGAGCGCGCCGCCCTGCTGCGCTGGCGGCACGCCGACGGCGGCGCGACGGCGGTCGCGGTGAACCACCGGCTGCCGGTCCCGCGCCTGCGGCTGCTCGGCGCCCTGGCGGAGGAGGCCGCCGCGCCCTGAGGCCCGTCCCGCGGACCTGGACGGAGCGTGACGGCGGGCCCCGTCCGGCCCTGCCGGACTGCGCGGGCGGGGCGGTCGGCGCCAGGGTGGAGGAGGGGGTGTCGAGCCGAGGAGCGGGCATGGCGGAGCAGCGTGGAGAGACCGGCCGCATCGTGGTCGGCGTGGACGGGTCGGAGCCGTCGAAGCAGGCGCTCCGCTGGGCGGTGCGGCAGGCGGAGCTCACCGGCGCCGCGGTGGAGGCGGTGATCGCCTGGGAGTACCCGACGTTCCACGGCGCGCGCGGCTGGTTCCCGCCCGGGAGCACCGACGAGGCGGAGCTGGAGGGCAAGGCGCGCCGGGAGGCCGCCAAGGCCGTCCGGGAGGCGGTCGGACCGCAGCCGGCGGCCGAGGTGCGGATCGAGGCGCGCTACGGCTCCCCGGCCGGCGCGCTGATCGAGGCCTCCCGGGGCGCGGCCCTGCTGGTGGTCGGCAGCCGGGGCCTGGGCGGCTTCTCCGGGATGCTGCTGGGCTCGGTGGCCCAGCACTGCACCCGGCACGCCGGCTGCCCGGTGCTGGTGTTCCGCGACGGCGGCTGACGCCCGCCCCTCGCGCCCATCGGCGCGAGGGGGCTCCGGCCTGCGGGGCCCGTCAGCCGAACAGGACGGTGGACACCGCCGGGACGGCCAGCGAGCCCGCCCGGCGGGGCAGGCCCGTGGCGGCGTCGACGTCGAACCAGGTGACGTCCCCCGAGCGCTCGTTCGCCGCGTAGAGGCGGGTCCCCGAGGGGTCGAGGACCAGGTCGCGCGGCCACGCGCCGCCGCACGGCACCGAGGCCACCGGCCGAGCCCGCTCGCCGTCCGCGTCGAGCGCGAGCACCGCGATGGTGTCGGTGCCGCGCACCGCCACCCACAGGTACCGGCCGTCGCGGGAGACCACCGGGGCCGAGGGCAGGCCCGCGTCCCCGGAGCCGTCGGGGGACAGCGGGGCCTCGCCGACCGGTGCGAGCACCCCCGCGGCCGCGTCCCAGCGGCACACGGTGACGACGGGGCGCAGCTCGCCCAGCACGTACGCGAGGCGCCCGGAGGGGTGGAAGGCGAGGTGCCGCGGACCGGTGCCGGGCGGCAGCGCGGTCTGCCCGTGCAGGGTCGGTTCACCGGTCGCCGGGTCCAGGGCGAGGATCCGCACCGCGTCGGTGCCGAGATCGACGCCGAGCACCCAGCGGCCGGACGGATCGGGCAGCACCTGGTGGGCGTGCGGGGCGAGTTGGCGCCCGGGGTGCGGCCCGCTGCCCTCGTTGGGCAGCACGCCGCTCGGGGCCTGCGGGGCGCCGTCGGCGGCGAGCGGCAGCACGCTGACGCTGCCGGAGCCGTAGTTGGCGGTCAGCAGGTGGCCCTGGGAGAGGGCGAGGTGGGTGGGCTCGTCACCGCGCACCGGCACGGGCGCGCCGAGCGGACGGGGCAGCGGACCGGAGAGGTCGAAGGCGGCGACCGCCCCCGGCAGCGTCTCCGAGACGGCGTAGAGCACCGGGCCGCCCTCCGCGTGGCCGAGGGCGAGGTAGGAGGGGTTCGGAACGGCGTCGACGGTGCCGGTCACGGTCAGCTCCCCGGTGCCCGGGTCCACCTCCGCCACGGTGATCCCGCGCCCGCCCGCCGAGGTGAACGACCCGATGTAGGCCCGCACCGCGCCCTTGTCCTCCACAGCACCCTCCGTCGTCCTCGTCCGCCACCGGCGCTCCGACGCTAGCAGGCGGCCCCGCCGCCCCGGTCGGGCGGCCGCCCCGGGCGGCCCGCGGATGTCACCGGAACGCACCGCCGCCGCGGCGGCCGGGTCGCGCTCCGGCACGGTTGCGGCGACGGTGGGAGGAGCCGCCCGCCCGCCTTCCGGCGGTCCCCGCGGACGGCTCCCCCCGTTCCCCCGGCGCTGCGGAAGCGAGGCGGCATGCACGAGCCCGATCCACCCTTCCGGCCGGTCGTCCGGCGGCAGGGCTACCTGCCGCTGGAGGACCTCGGCCTGATCGGGGACGGCACCACCGCCGCCCTGGTCGGCCTGGACGGCTCCGTCCCCTGGCTCTGCCTGCCCCGGTTCGACGCCGAACCCCTCTTCTGCGGACTGCTGGACCACGCCCGCGGCGGGCACTTCACCCTCGCCCCGGAGGACCTCGTCGAGGCCCGCCAGCGCTACCAGCCGGACACCGGCGTCCTGGTCACCGAGCTGCGTTCGCGCACCGGCCTGGTGCGCCTCACCGACGCGCTCGCGCTGCGCTCCGGCGCCGACCTCACCGACGACGCCCCCGCCGGCCGCTCCGAACTCGTGCGCTCCGCCGTGGTGGTGGACGGGCACGTCCGGCTGCGGGCGGACCTGGAGCCGCGCGGCGGCGCCCGGACCAGGGCGCTGTTCAGCGGGCTGGAGGTGCTCCCGACCCGGCGCCCGGGCCTGCGGCTGCACCTGCGCTCCAACCGCCCCCTCGACGGCCCGCACAGCACCCACGACCTGCGGCAGGGCGAACGGCTCGACCTCGTCCTGTCCTGGGGCCGCTTCCACCGCCACCACCGGGTCGACACCGACGCCATGCTGACCGGCACCGCCGACGCCTGGCGGCGCTGGATGCGCCACTTCGACTACCACGGCCCCCAGGAACCCCTGGTCAGACGGGCCGCCATCACCCTGAAACTGTGCGACGACTGGGCCAACGGCTCGCTCGTCGCGGCGCCCACCTCCTCGCTGCCCGCCCCGATCGGCGGCATCCGCAACTGGGACTACCGCTACACCTGGATCCGCGACGCCGCGTTCGCCGTCTTCGCGCTGCGCCGCATCGGCTTCCGGGGCGAGGCCGACGCCTTCCTCGGCTGGGTGCTCGACGCCTTCGAGGACAGCGGCCGCCCCCGGATCATGTACGACCTGCGCGGCGGCCCCGTCCCGGACGAGACCGAGGACGGCGAACTGGAGGGCTACCGGCGCTCCGCCCCCGTGCGCTGGGGCAACGGCGCGGCCGACCAGCGCCAGCACGACGTCTACGGCGAGATCCTGGACTGCGCCGACCAGTGGCTGCGCGCCGGCGGCGAGATCCAGCCCGCCCTGTGGGAGAGCCTGGCCACCCTCGCCGACGCCGCCGAGGAGGCCTGGCGCGAGCCAGACCAGGGCATCTGGGAGGTGCGCAGCGAGGGCAGGGTCTTCACCTACTCCGCCGGGCTCTGCCAGGTCGCCCTCGACCGGGCCGCGCAGATCGGCGGACGGCTCGGCCTGCCGATCAGGACCGCCCGCTGGCGCGCCTCGGCCGACCACCTGCGCCGGCTCATCCTGGAGCGGTCCTGGGACGAGGGCGCCAAGACCCTCAGCGCCCACCTGGACGGCGGCGGCGTCCTGGACGCCAGCCTGCTCGCGCTCCCACTGCGCCACGTGGTGCCGATCGACCACCCGCGGATGGTGGCGACCGCCGCGGCCGTCGCCGAGCGGCTGTCCGCCGGCGGCGGCCTGCTGTACCGCTACCTGCACGAGGAGTCCCCCGACGGCCTGGCCGGCGACGAGGGCGCGTTCGTGCTGTGCAGCTTCTGGCTGGTCGACAACCTCATCGGCCAGGGCCGGACGGAGGAGGCCGAGGAGCTGTACGCCTCGCTGTGCTCCCGGGCGAGCCCGCTGGGGCTGATGTCGGAGCAGATCAACCCGTCCACAGGAGAGTTCATGGGCAACTTCCCCCAGGCGTTCAGCCACATCGGGATCGCCGCCAGCGGAGTGAACCTGGCCCGGGCGCGGGCGGGGGTGCGGCGATGATCGAGCGGCTCGCCGTCCTCGGCGCCACCGGCGACCTCACCGCGCGCTTCCTGCTGCCGGCGCTGGCCGCGCTGCGGGCGGGCGGACACCTCGGCGAACGGCTGGGCCTGACCGGCGCGAGCCGGGAGGACTGGTCCACCGAGCGCTACCGGCAGTGGGCCGCCGAGCAGCTCGACCGCCACGCCGGGGACTGCTCCGCCGAGGCCAGGGCACGGGTCACGGCCTCCGCCCGGTACCTGCGGGCCGACGTCACCGACCCCGCCGACGTCGCCGCGGCCGTCGCCGGGGACGGGCCGGTCGCCGTCTACCTGGCACTGCCCCCGGCGCTGTTCCCGGCCGCGGTCTCCGCCCTGCACCGGGCCGGCCTGCCGGCGGGCAGCCGGATCGTGCTGGAGAAGCCGTTCGGCGAGGACCTCGCCGGCGCCCAGGAGCTGAACCGGCTGCTCGCCGACCTGGTGCCGGAGCAGGCGGTGTTCCGGGTCGACCACTTCCTCGCCATGACGACCGTCCAGAACGTCCTCGGCAGCCGGCTGGCCAACCGGGTGCTGGAGCCGATCTGGAACAGCACCCACATCGCCGAGGTCGACATCGTCTGGGACGAGACCCTCGCGCTGGAGGGCCGGGCCGGGTACTACGACCACGTCGGCGCGCTCAAGGACATGATCCAGAACCACCTGCTGCAACTGCTCTGCCTGGTCGCCATGGAGCCGCCGATCACCCTCGGGGAGCGCGACCTGCGCAACCGCAAGGTGGACGTCCTGCGGTCCGTGCGGCCGCTGACCGAGAACGACGTGCTGCACCGCACCCGCCGCGCCCGCTACCTGCCGGGGCGGATCGGCGACCGCGACATCCCCGCGTACGCCGACGAGGAGGGCGTCGACCCGCGGCGGCGGACCGAGACCTTCGCCGAGGTGGAGCTGGAGCTCGACGGCTGGCGCTGGGCCGGGACGCGGTTCCGGCTGCGCAGCGGCAAGGCGCTCGGCGCCGACCGCAAGGAGGTCGCGGTGCGCTTCCGCCCGGTGCCCCACCTGCCGTTCGGCCAGGGCGGCGGGGCCCGGCCCAATGTGCTGCGCTTCGCGCTCGAACCCGAGGGGCTGGCCCTCGACCTCACCGGGGTCGGCGCCCGGGCCCAGGAGCTGGCCCCGCTCTCGCTGACCGCGCGGATGGACCCCGCCGAGCTGCCCGCCTACGGCCGGCTGCTGCTGGACGTCCTGACCGGGGATCCGGCGCTGTCCATCCGCGGCGACGAGGCCGAGGAGGCGTGGCGGGTCCTCGAACCCGTGCTCTCCGCCTGGGAGCGGGACCTCGTGCCGCTGGAGGAGTATCCGGCCGGCTCGGAGGGACCGGCCCCGCGGTACCCGTAGGGCGCGTCCGGCAGTTCCGGTCAGCCGGTCAGCCGGTCAGCCCGTCAGTCCGCCGAGTTCCGCGTCCCAGTCGATCAGGGTCCCCTCCGTGCCCGCGGGGACGAGCCCGAAGCTCTCCCGGCGCAGCCAGCGGCGCAGCTGCCGGGCCGGCAGGTCGACCAGCACCGAGCCGTCCTCCCCCTGGAGCATGATCCGCAGCGAGGCACGGCCGTGGCAGGTGCAGGGCGGCCAGATCCGGACGTCACCCTGGCCGGCGGGCCGCTGCAACCCCTCCCACAGGAGCTCGCGGGAGAACTGCCAGGTCCCCGCCTCGGCGGCGGCGCCGAGGAACTCCAGGGCGACGGCGAACGGGTCGTCACGGCGGTAGCCGAACCGCACGGGGATGCCGAGGGACTGCTCCTCGCCGAGGACGATCCGGGCTTCGAGCACGATGTCGGTGCTCGCGGCCTCCGGGCAGGGCTGCGGGTTGGGGAGCGGGTGGGGCGCGGACATGGGGTCTCCGGGGTCGGGTCGGGCCTGGTGCGGCGCCGATCGGTACGGGGCGAAGAGGGCCGTCCGCCGGCCGGGCGGTGGCGGGCTGCTCTCGCCTCGGGCCCTGGGAGCTGCCGGTGAACAGGGGAGAGGCGGGTTCCCGCCCAGGTTAGGCAGAGCTTTCGGCGGGACCTGTTCCGGCGGTGCACCGCGGTATGACGATCTGCGCACCCTTCGCCGCCGCGGCGGGGTCGGACGCGGGCGTACCGCCCGGTAACCGCAGTGATTCCGGGCGGCGGCCAGGGTTTTCCTCGTTCTGTCGGACGCTTGGCCCCCCGGATTCGCCTCTTGTATGAATGCGGCCGGAGGTTGCCAACGATGAACAGATTGATCCAACGCGGACGCCAGGGCGGCGCGGCGCTGCAGTCGCTGGTGGACGGTCTGGCCGAGGAGCTGGGGCGTTCGGTCGTCCTCGACGACCCGCTGGTGCGGATGATCTGCACCAGCCGCCACTTCGGTGACGAGGACCGGGTACGGGTGCGCACGCTGCTGCAGGGCATCGCGGACGACGAGACCATCCGCTACGTGCTGTCCCAGGGCGTGGCGCGGTGGACCAGGCCGGGCTACCTGGGCGGTCGCGACGACCTGGGCCTCCAGCCGCGCTACTGCGTCCCGATCCGCGAACGCGGCCACATGCTGGGCATCCTCATCATCGTGGCGGCGGAGGAGACCCTCACCGCGGCCGACACCGACGCCGTCGACCGGACCGCCCGCGCCGTGGCCGCCGAGATGTACGCCGAGCGCCTGGCCTCGGACGCCGCCGAGGAGCGGACCCGCGACCTCGTGCACCTGCTGGTCGGCCCGGACTCGGCGCAGCGCTGCGTGGCCCGCCGGCAGCTGCTGGACGACGGCCTGCTGCCCGCCGGCCCGCACGTGGTGGCGACCGCCGTGGCGGTCTCCGGGCCGCACGGGCCGTCCGGTCAGGTCGAGGTGGCGCTGCGCGGCGCCCTGGAGCCGTTCCGGCAGACCCGCGCCGCCCGCGGCCTGTTCGCGATCGACCAGGACCGGGCGGTCCTGGTGCAGGTCTTCGAGCGCGAACCGGCCGAGGACGAGCTGGAGTTGCAGTCCCGCGGCATCGTCCGCTCGCTGGAGACCTACCTGGACGAGGGGTCGACCGCGGTGGTCGGCGTGGGCGGCCGCCGGGAGGAACTCGACGAGGCCTGGATCTCCCACGACCAGGCCCGGGTGGCGGTGCGCGCCGCCCGCCGGCTGCCCCGGCTGGACGGCATCGGCGACTGGGAGCGGCTCGGCGAGTACGCCGTCCTCCTCCAGCTGCCCGACAGCGCGCTCAACGCCTCCCTCGTCCCCAAACCGCTGCGCCGGCTGCTGGACGGCGGCGGCCACGCCCGGCTGGAGGAGACGCTGCGCGTCTTCCTGGAGAACGCCGGCTCGGTGCCCAGGACGGCGGAGGCCCTGGCGGTCCACCGCACCTCCCTCTACTACCGCCTGCGGCAGATCCAGGAGATCACCGGCCTGGACCTCGACGACGGTGCGCACCGGCTGGTCCTGCACACGGGGCTGCGCCTGTGGGACCTCGTCCGCGCCCCCGCCGGGCGGCCGACCTGACGACCTGACGACCTGACCTGCGGCGCCGTCCGACACCGCTTTCTACAGAGAGAGGACGGCCGCTTGCTACAGAGCGAGGAAGCCCCGGCGGACAATCCCTACGCCGGTCGGTGGCCACCGCCGCTCGCGGACGGCAAGAATCGTCACCACGAGCTGCCGCTCATCCCCTCCGGCGACCCGCCGGGCCCCCGACTCCACCGAACCCCGCGAACCCCGCAAACCCCGCGAACCCCGCGAACCCCGCGAACCCACCGACCGACACGAACGGACGCGAGCGAGCACCATGCACGAACTGACCACCAACGACGGAGTGCGCCTGGCCTACCGCGACAGCGGTGGCGACGGGGTCCCGCTGGTCATGCTCCACGGCTGGGGCCAGACGCAGGAGATGTTCCGCCACCAGGTCGAGGGGCTGGCCCCCGCCCGGCGCGTGATCACGGTGGACCTCCGGGGACACGGCCGCTCGGAGAAGCCCCGCCACGGCTACCGCGTCGCCCGGCTGGCCCAGGACGTCCTCGGCCTGGCCGACCACCTGGGCCTGGCGGCCTTCGACGCGCTGGGCTGGTCGATGGGCGCCTCCGTGTGGTGGAGCTTCGTCGACCAGTACGGCACCGGCCGCATCCGCCGGCTCGTCGTCGTCGACCAGCCGGCCGCCGTGGCGGCGGTGCCGTGGATGACGGAGGCGGAGCAGCGCGAGTCCGGCGCCATCTTCGACGTGGCGGGCCTGCTGGAGCTGGGCGCCGCGCTGGCCGGCCCGGACGGGGCGGAGGTCCGCGAGACGTTCGTGCGCTCGATGTTCAGCGGGAACACCGACCCCGAGGTGCTCGCCTTCGTGACCGGGCAGATCCGCGCCACCCCGGCGTACGCGGGCGTCCCGCTGCTCTTCGACCACTGCGCCCAGGACTGGCGCGACGTCCTGCCCCGGATCGACGTCCCGACCCTGGTGCTCGGCTGCGACGGGAGCCATGTGGACCCGGCCTCGCAGGCGTTCATCGCCGGGCGGATCCCCGGGGCCGAACTGCACGTCTTCCCGGTGTCCGTCGCGAGCTCCCACTTCCCGTTCCTGGAGAACCCCGGCGCGTTCAACGCCGTCGTGGACAAGTTCCTCTCCTGAGCCCCTCTCCCTCCCGCACCCTTCCCTTCTGAGCGCCCTCCCCTCCTGAGCGCCCTCCCCTCCCGCGCCGCCCCCTCCCCAGAACCCTCGCAGCGCCACACGAACCGGTCGGAGTTCCTCCCGTGATCCAGTCGGGTCCCTCACCCATGCCCGAAACCGTCCACCACCAGCCCCACGGCACCGCCCACGACGGCGGCACCGGGTGCATCGACATCCTCCCGCCGCCGCCCGGCGCCGACCCCGACGACTGCCTCTACGTCGCCCTGCACCTCCAGGGCGCGGCCTCGCTGCGCCGCGACGGCACCGGCACCGCCCTGGAGCCCGGCGACCTGCTGATCGGCACCACCCCGCACCCGACGGGCCTGCTGTCCGACCCCGGGTGCCGAATGCTCCGCTTCCGCGTCCCCTGCTTCTACCTCGGCGTCCGGCACGGCGACGTCCGGCGCACCGGCGGGCTGCTGGCCCGGGGCGACGAGGGCATCGGCGCGCTGGCCTCCCAGGTCCTGCGCACCCTCGCCGCCCGGAGCCGCCCCGACCACGCCCGGCCCGCCGCCCAGCTCGCGCGCAGCGTCTCCGACATCGTCGCCATCCTGGTGGCCGACCTGCTCGAACGGGTCGACCCGGACCACCCGACCGCGTCGGCGGGGATCCTGGAGCGGATCCGCGACCACATCGAGGAGAACCTCGCCGACCCGGAGCTCTCGCCCGAGTCGATCGCCCGCTCGCAGCACATCTCGGTGCGCTACCTGCACAAGCTCTTCCGGCAGGACGGCACGACCGTCGGCCAGTGGGTGCGCGGGCGGCGCCTCGACGCCTGCCGCCGGGAGCTGGAGCGGCCGTCCCGCCGCCAGATCAGCGTCTCGGCCGTCGCCCACCGCTGGGGCTTCGTCAGCCACTCCCACTTCAGCCGCGCCTTCCGGGAGGCCTACGGCGTCTCGCCGCGCGAGTGGCAGGCCTACGCCGCGCACGCCGACGCCGGGCAGCGGGCCTCCTGACCCCCCTCCTCCCTGGTCCTCCCCCTCTCCTCCACGAGGTCCCACCCCCTCTCCTCCACGAGCCCGCCGGCCGGCGGGGCCCGCCCGTCGACCGCGCGGACCCCGTCGGCCCGTCGCCATGCGAAAGGCCGACACCGCCATGCCCACCCCCGGACCCACCCTCAGACCCGCCGCCAGACCCACCGTCGTGCTCGTCCACGACGGCTGCTCCGACGCCACCAGCTGGGTCGGCGTCGTGGCCGAACTCCACCGGCGCGGCCTGACCGTGCTCGCCGCCGCCAACCCGCTGCGCGGACTGGCCCACGACGCCGCCTACCTGGGCTCCGTCCTCGCCGGGATCGACGGCCCCGTGGTGCTCGTCGGCCACTCCTACGGAGGCGCCGTCATCACCGAGGCCGGGGCCGCCCCCAACGTCGTGGCGCTGGTCTACGTCGCCGCGTACCTCCCCGAGGCGGGCGAGAGCTACCAGGCGCTCGCGGACGGCTTCACCCCCTCTCCACTGATCCCCAGGCTGCGTCGCACCGTCTACGCGACGGGCGGCAGCGGGCAGGCCGGCGAACTCTCCGTGCCCGGGGACTGCTTCGGGCCGCTGGTCGCCGCCGACCTCGACCCGGAGGTGGCGCGGGTCCTCGCCGCCCTGCAACGGCCCGTCGCCGAGCGGGTGTTCACCGACGCGCCCACCGCGGCGGCCTGGCGCACCAAGCCCTCCTGGGCCCTGGTGACCGGCGCCGACCGCGCCCTGCCGCCGCCGGTCCAGCGCTTCACGGCCCAGCGCGCGGGCGCCACCGTCCTGGAGCTGCCCGAGGCCTCGCACGCCGTGGCCGTCTCGCAGCCGACGGCGGTCGCGGAGCTCATCCACGACGCCGCCAGGTCGGCCGCCGCCGGCTGAGCCGCACCCCCCTCCCCGCATGGCACCGCGCCCGGCCCCGTCGAACACGGGGGCCGGGCGCGGGCGGTACGGCCGTACTTCCGACGACCTCTGACTACTTCGCCAGGAAGGCCAGCAGCGCGGCGTTGACCTCCTCGGCGTGGGTCCAGAGCAGGCCGTGCGGGGCGCCCTCGATCTCCACGTAGTCGGCGGCGGGCAGCGCCTTGTGGAACTGGCGCGCGGTGGCGTCGATCGGCAGGGTGCGGTCACCGGTGCCGTGCAGGATCAGCGCCGGGATGTCGATGCTGGCGACGTCGGCACGGAAGTCGGTGTACCAGGTGCTCGGCGCGGCCGAGGCGGCGAAGGCGCCGCCGCTCGCGGCGACGTTCCAGCTGTTGCGGACGGCCTCCTCGCTGATCCGGGTGCCGAGGTTCTCGTCCAGGTTGTAGAAGTCGCTGAAGAAGTTGGTGTAGAAGGCGAACCGGTCGGCCTTCACGGCGGCGACGACGCCGTCGAAGAACTCCTTCGGGGCGGCGCCCTCGGGGTTCTCGTCGTTCTTCAGCAGCCACGGCTCCAGGGAGGCGAGGAAGGCGACCTTGGCGATCCGCTCGGTGCCGTACTTCGCCACGTAGCGGGCGGTCTCGCCGGTGCCCATCGAGAAGCCGACCAGCACGGCGTCCCGGACGTCCAGGGTCTCCAGGAGGGTGTGCAGGTCGGCGGTGAAGGTGTCGTAGTCGTAGCCGGTGGTCGGCTGCGAGGAGCTGCCGAAGCCGCGGCGGTCGTAGGTGATGACCCGGTAGCCGGCGTCCAGCAGAGCGGCGCTCTGCCGCTCCCAGGAGTCCCCGTTCAGCGGGAAGCCGTGGATCAGGACGACCGGCTGGCCGGTGCCCCGGTCCTCGTAGTGGAGCTCGATCGGAGCGGTGTTCTCCTGGCCGACGGTGATGAACGGCATGGTGAAGTCCTTGGTTCAGGGGGGTGGTGGAGGCCGATCGGGCCCTGCCGCACCGGTGCGGCAGGGCCCGATCACGTGATGGCGGAGGTGGTGCGGTCCGTCAGCCGGCGGCGTGCGGGTTGATCATCGACTGGGCGTAGACCAGGCCCAGGCCGTAGGTGCCGCCGTGCTCCTTGACCAGCTCGGTGACGGGGAGGTAGGTCTCGCCGCGGGCCCAGTCGCGCTGGAGCTCCAGCAGCACCTGGATCCAGGTGACGGGCACGGCGCCGGCGGCGGTCATCCGCTGCAGGGCGTGCTCGTGGGCCAGCGGGCTGACACCACCGGAAGCGTCGGAGACGACGTAGACCTCGTAGCCCTGCTCCAGCGCCGACAGCGCCGGCAGGACCAGGCAGACCTCGGTCCACAGGCCCGACAGGATGATCTTCGTGCGGCCGGTCGCCTTGACGGCCTCGACCACGGCCGCGTCCTCCCAGGCGTTCATCGTGGTGCGGTCGATGATCTCCTGGCCGGGGAAGACCTCCTTCAGCTGCGGGAGGATCGGGCCCGAGAAGGACTCGGCGGCGACGGTGGACAGCACGGTCGGCACGTTGAAGATCTTGGCGGCCTTGGCGAGGCCCGTGGTGGCGTTGATGATCGCGGTGCGGTCGCCACTGCCGGTGCCGAAGAACATCTGCGGCTGGTGGTCGACGAACAGCATCATCGAGTTCTCGGGGGTGAGCAGGTCCGGGCTCGGGGCGGCGTGGACCGAGGCGAGGTCAACCATGGTTCATTTCCTTATCAGCACAGGGAATTGACGGTGCGTCAGGCGCTTTTCCGGTTTCCCCGGGGCGCTTACGGAAGCGACGTTAGTGCGGGAGGGCGGGCCGGTCTGCTCGCTCTGCGTCCGGCAGTTGTTCCGACAGCGCACGCCCCGCCGTAGGGTGTCCCGAATGGACATCCGCACCGCCTCCGACGAGGACTGGCCGAGCATCTACCCCTTCTACTCCGCGATCATGGCCGAGGGCCGGACGTACGCCTTCCCCGAGCGGCAGACCCTCGACGAGGCGAGGCCCTGGTGGATGGAGCAGCCCCCGGGCCGCACGGTGGTGGCCGTGGCGGAGGGCCGGATCGTGGGCTCGGCGAAGATGGGCCCGAACAAGCCGGGCCGCGGCTCCCACATCGGCACCGCGTCGTTCCTGGTCGACCCCGCCCACCAGGGCCGGGGCGTCGGCCGCGCGCTCGGCGAGTACGTCATCGCCTGGCACCGCGAACAGGGCTACCGGGGCATCCAGTTCAACGCCGTCGTGGAGACGAACGAGTCGGCCGTTCACCTGTGGAGGTCGCTCGGCTTCGAGGTCATCGGCACCGTCCCGGGGGTCTTCGACCACCCCGAGCACGGCTACGTCGGCCAGCACTTCATGTTCCGCCGCCTCTGAAGCGGCGAAGAGCCGCCTCTCGCTCCGCCGAGCGAGGGGCGGCCCCGGTTCCGGTCGGTCGCGTCAGCAGTTCACGACGGTCGAGACCGTCGAGGACGACGGGTACCAGCCGGGCTGGGTCACGGTGAACGTGGCGGTCACCTGCGAGCCGCAGGGCACGTCGCCGGTGACGCTGCCGATCTCCTGGGCCGGCCCGATGGCCGTGATCAGGACGGTCGGGTAGACGGTGCCGAGCGCCGGGTTGGTGATGCCGATGGTGCTCAGCTGGAAGGAGACCTGCTGGTCCTGCCAGGTCGAGCTGTACGGAGTGGCGCGCCCGAACGCGTAGACGTGGCCCTGGTTGATGTTGATACAGGCCTTGACCGTGACGTGGTTCGGTACGCCCGGGGTGCCGCACACGGTGGTGCCCACGGGGTTGGCGGAGGCGGACTGGACTCCGGTCAGCGCGGCCAGGGCGGCGGTGCCGGCGAGAACAGCGGCAAAGCGTTTCAAAGGGGTTCCTCCCTCGTTAGGTGTTCCCGGTGGAAACCAGGAACACATGTGACATGTCACATCGCTCTAGTCGGATTGTGACACGCCGCCACGAACGGGGATAGCCGCCCGCCCTGTCAGCAACCGGCCACCGCCGGGCTCAGTCGTCCTCGTAGTACCTGTCGTAGCCGCCCGCGTGCTCCTCCACCGAGAAACCGCCGAACGCGCCCTCCGACGCGAGCTCGCGGAGCCGCTCCAGTACGGCCGGCGCCAGGGGCGAGGGGTGAGCCGCGAGGTGGCTCTTCATGGCGTCGAGGCCGTGGCCATGGGTCGGCCCTCGCTCGATGGAGCGAGGGCCGATCATTGTCGCGTCAGCCGCCGTGGTGGTCGAACGCGCCGGCCTTGGTGCGATTGAGGAGGGCGGCGAACTTGGCAGGGGTGGTGCGGATGATGGCATCGGCGTCGTCGGACTCGCGGAGCTCGATCCCCTCGTCAGCGATACGGACCTCCACACACTCGTCGTTTGCGGCGGAGTAGCTGGACTTCTGCCAAGCAGAGCTATGCATGTTTGCTTGCCACTTCCTTCTTGATGGATCCGATGAAGCCTCGGGATTCCTCCTCGGAGAGGGCACACGAGTCGAATCGAGCGAGCAGGGATCGAAACTTTGCGATGTGGGCCGGGGTGTCGAAGATTCGGCCACCAAGGCCCGTGTCCATCTGTACGGTGTCCAGCTCGGGGATCGGTCCGTCGGCGTAGGTGAAGTTCTCGTTGGAGCTCGGCATGGCGTCGACGTCGAACGGGATCACTCGGATGGAGATGGTCGATTGCTCGGAGTCCTCGATGAGAGCGTCGAGTTGCTCGGCGAGAACGGTGGGACCGCTGAACTTCATGCGTAGCGCCGCTTCATGGATGAACGCCGAGTATGGCGTCGCGCCGGATCGGACGACGCGCTGCCGTTGCATGCGGAAGGCTGTCCTGAGGTCGACCTCGTGGCGTGGCAGAGGTGGGAAGGTTTCGGCGAAGACCGCAGCGGCGTAGCGGCCGGTCTGGAGCAGTCCGGGAACGAAGGCCATCGTGAAGGTGGTGAGCCGTCGAGCCTGGCTCTCGAACTCCGCGACATCGACGAAGTCCGTCGAGAGGACTCCTCGGTACTCCTCCCACCAGCCGGGCTTCTCGCGCTCCGTGATGATGTTCGCGAGGGCGGCGATCAGAGGCTCGTTGACGCACATACACGTCGCGGCGACCGTACGCAGCCGCTCCACGCTGATGCCGATCTTCCCCGCTTCCATCTGCGTGACCTGCGCGGGATTCATGCCGACCGCGCGGCCGAGCTCGCTGCCGCCGAAGCCGGCCTGCTCACGCATTCTTCGCAACTCTGCCCCGAGTCGCCGCTGATGGAGTGTGGGGTTCGCGCGTGGAGCCATGGCTTCCTTTCAGGGCGGGTTCGAGCCCAAGTCTGCCGCGCGGCCAATCGGGTGGTCTATCCAGGGCCGGGCGGCCACACGATAGGGGGAACATCTTGAATCGGGGAAAAATTTGCCATGTCTCTGGGCTATCGACCTTCTCAGATCGATCCAATGGATCGTCAGTAACGCATGTATCCACAGGCAGTAGGCGCCTCCTGCCCTCTCGCACCGCAGAGCAGCCACGCGTGGCATCCACCAGCCCCGCCCTGGCCTGGCTCACGGCGACATCTCCGTCGACCGATCGACGACGAACCCCACCGCACGACCCCGCCCGGAGGTTCCCTCATGCGCGCCTTCACCCCGCCCGAGTCGTGACCTTCACCGCCGCCCCCGACGCGCGCCGCCCTCGCGGTCCTGCTCGCGCTCGCCTTCGCGACCGTCTTCCTCGGCGTCATCGCGACCCTCCGGATCTCCTGGCCCGACGACCACCCCGCCGCCCGCCCCGGGCACACCCCGTCGGCAGGCCGCCCAAATCCAGCTGACAGCTCCGCCCGGCGCCGCAACGATGGGCCGGTGACCACAGGACAACCGGACCACCTCACCCTGCACATCGACTGCCCACCGCCCGGCGAGGGCGGCATCGGGGTCCGCCCGATCGTCAACGGCCGGGACTTCCTGGCCGACGTGCCCGAGAGGTACGACGGAATCGGACCCGCGTACGCGGGCGTGGGCCCCCGCTACCTGTTCGGCGACGGCGGGCCGCTGCAGGCCACGGACACACCCCACGAGGTTCGGATCGCGTGGTCCGGGTGCGGCTACGAGAAATGCTGCGGCGCCCTGTACCTGACGGTCGGGCGTGACGGCGAGCACGTCGTCTGGGCCGGCTGGCGCGACCCGGCCCGGCAGGACCTGGACCTGCCGGAGCTTCGGTTCACCGTGGACCAGTACGAGGCGGAGGTCCGGCGAGCCGGCGCGGACCGAAGCTGGGAGTGGACGGGCGGGGTGGTCGCCCGGCTGCTGGAGGCGGCACTGAGGCGCCAGGAGGACTGGCTCGTCAGGTGGGACTGCGAGGTGGAGGGCGTCGGGTCCACCCGCACGGAGCCCGATCGGATCGACGTCGTCCTGAGACACCCCCGCGGCCGGGACGAGAACGACCAGCTCCAGTTCGGGATGGTGCTCCCGATCACCGCGGACGAGCCGTCGGAGCAGGCCGAGCACCTCGAAGCACGGCTCATCGCAGGCGACCCCCGAGCCGCCGCCGAGGTCTGGGGAGGTTCGCCCGAGCTCGCCGAGCGGCTGGGCTACCCGTGGCCGGACGTCCACCCTCTTCTCGGCTGAACGGCGAGCCCGCCCTCCGCACGGCGGTGCTGCTGGAGCACTCGCCGCTTACCCCGGAAGCCGCGGATCGCGTCAGCGGGACCTGAGGGCCAGGGGACTCTGTGCGCAGGCCTCGAACTGGGTGGGGATTCTGTGAGGGGTGCGGGTCACACGCACAAGTGAATATCGGGCAATCCGGGTGCGGAGGGTCCGGTTCTCCCACTGTTCTGGGAACGCTTGGTCAGGCGGGGCGAGGGTGGCCGTCGGCGATGGGAGTGGGGGGACCGTGGAACGAGGACGAGTGCGGGCCAGGTGCGCCGCAGGGGGCGCGGTACTGGTGATGACGGGCATCGGCGGTTGCGGCACCCTCGCGGAACCGGTCCCGGACGCACCGAGGGTCGCCCGCGTCTCGACGCCGGCCGAACCGTCGGGCTCCCTGACCGGCTCGGAGGCCCTGGGCGTCGCCACGGGGAGCCCGCTGCTCCCCGTGGCCGGAGCCGCCGCCGCACTCTTCGTGGGTGTCGGCGGAGTACTGGTGCTGCTCTGGCGGGACCGCAGGACGGGGGTCCCGGCCCCGCTGCCCTCTCCCCGCCCCGGGCGGGGAGAGCTGTGACCAGCGACAACTTGCCCCGATCTCGGGGGAGGGGTAGTGTTCTCTAGTCGCTCGGCAGGGAGCACCGGACACGCATCGGCGCGGACGGTCCCGGGGCGGCCAATCCTCTGGAAATACCAACGCTTCCCGCATGGGGTTTATTTGGCGTGT
>NZ_JBHVIV010000071.1:0-33548 GCF_042799475.1 Kitasatospora sp. NPDC057692
GTCGGAGGCGGTGGCCATGCGGTCGGGCCCCTCAGAGGGCGTCGGGGCCGCGCTCGCCGGTGCGGACCCGGACGGCCGTCTCGACCGGCACCGCCCACACCTTGCCGTCCCCGATCTTGCCGGTCCTGGCCGCGTTGACCAGGACGTCGATCAACGGCTCGGCGTCCTCGTCCTCGACCAGGACCTCGACCCTGACCTTGGGGACCAGGTCCACGGTGTACTCCGCGCCCCGGTAGACCTCGGTGTGGCCGCGCTGGCGGCCGTAGCCGCTCGCCTCGGAGACGGTCAGGCCGTGCACGCCGAAGGCCTGCAGGGCGGCCTTCACCTCGTCCAGGCGGTAGGGCTTGATGACGGCGGTGATGAGCTTCATCGGGCGTCCACCTCGGTCTTCTCGGTGCCGTGCGCCGCCGCGGCCGGCGCGGATGCGGATGCGGGGGCCAGCGCGGGTGCGGAGGCAGGTGCGGATGCGGAGGCCGCGGCGACCAGTGCCGCGGCCGGGGCGGCCGTCCGGCCGAGGCCCGAACCCAGCGCGCTGAGGTCGTACGCGGACTCGGCGTGCTCGGCCTGGTCGATGCCGGCCAGCTCGACGTCCTCGGCGACCCGGAACCCGATCACCCGGTCCACCGCCTTGGCCAGCAGCCAGGAGAGCACGAAGGAGTAGCCGCCGACCACCGCCACGCCCATCGCCTGCCTGCCCAGCTGCTCCACCCCGCCGCCGTAGAACAGCCCCTTGGCGCCCTGGCCGACCGTCCCGGTGGCGAACAGGCCGACCAGCAGCGAGCCGATCGCCCCGCCGACGGCGTGCACGCCGACCACGTCGAGCGAGTCGTCGAAGCCCCAGCGGTACTTGAGGCCGATCGCGGCGGCGCAGGCGGCCCCGGCGACCAGGCCGATCGCCACCGCGCCGAGCGGGGAGACCGAGCCGCAGGCCGGGGTGATCGCCACCAGGCCGGCCACCGCGCCGGAGGCGGCGCCCAGCGTGGTGAACGCGCCGTGCCGCAGCTTCTCGAAGACCAGCCAGCCGACCAGCGCGGCGCCGGTCGCGACCTGGGTGTTGAGCAGCGCCATCGCCGCCACGCCGTTGGCGGCCAGCGCCGAGCCGGCGTTGAAGCCGAACCAGCCGAACCAGAGCAGCCCCGAGCCGAGCATCACCAGCGGCAGCGAGTGCGGGCGCATCGGGTCCTTGCGGAAGCCGATCCGCCGGCCGAGCACCAGGCAGAGCGCGAGGCCCGCGACCCCGGCGTTGATGTGGACGGCCGTCCCGCCCGCGAAGTCGATCACGCCGCTGCGGTCGCCGAGCCAGCCGCCGTTGCCGCCGTCGAAGAAGAAGACCCAGTGGGCGACCGGGAAGTACACCACGGTCACCCAGAGCCCGATGAACAGGCCCCAGGCCGCGAATCTCGCGCGGTCCGCGACCGCCCCGCTGATCAGCGCCGGGGTGATGACCGCGAACATCAGCTGGAACGCGGAGAACGCGGTCACCGGGATCGTCCCGGTGAGGTCGGCCAGGCCAATGCCGTGCATCCCGAGGAAGTCCAGGTTGCCGATCAGACCGGCGCCCGCGTCGGGGCCGAAGCTGAGCGAATAGCCGTAGAGGACCCACAGCACGGTGACGATGCCCAGCGACAGGAAGCTCATCGCCAGCATGTTCAGCGTGCTCTTGGCCCTGACCATCCCCCCGTAGAAGAAGGCCAGCCCCGGGGTCATCACCATGACCAGGGCCGCACTGATGAGTACGAAGGCGGTGTCGCCCGCGCTGAAGCCGTCCGGCATCGGCTCTCCTCCTGACTGGAAGCCGATCCGCACCCGGATCCCTGTCCCGTGCACCCGGGGCGTCGGCGTTGACCAGGAGCGTGCCGAAGGCCGGTTTCGGCCGATGCGGCCGGGTGTTTCGCCTCCGTGACGAGGGCGACCGCGGGGTTACACCCGCGTGAACACGGCACCGACCGTGCCGTCGGCGGCCGGCACGGTCGGTGGGTGAGGGGTGTCGCGGTGGGGCTCAGACCACCGAGACGTACTCGGGGATGTCCTGGACCACCCGCTCCTTGAGCCGGCTGACCGCGTCCACGCCCTTGAACCGGGAGGCGGCGGCCTCGGTGGTCTTGCGGACCCGCGAGTTGAGCCGCTCGGAGCGGACCTTGGTGGCGATGTCCACCGCCTGCTCGGCGAAGACCGCCGCCTCCTCCGGCTCGTTCTGCAGCAGGTGCACGCTGGCCATGCCGACCAGGTTGAAGGCGTACGAGCGGACGTGGTCGCCGTCCTGCCGGAAGAGGTCGACCGCGCGCTCCATCACCGGCGCGGACATCGAGGCGTACAGCTCGGAGTTGTCCGAGTGGTAGGCGAGGTCGCGGAAGGAGTGCGCGTTCTCCGCGTTCAGCTCGGCCGGTGAGAAGAACTTCAGCCAGTCCGGGTCGGCGTCGCCCTCGCGGATGTCGGTGAAGGTGTCCTCGGCCAGCCGGATCGCCCGGGCACACCGGTTCACCTCGCCGATCGTGGCGTAGGCGCGCGCCTCCATCGCGTACAGCAGGGACTGCTGGCGCGGGGTGGCGGTGTCGCGGCTGCCGTACTGGGCGAGGTGGATCAGCTCCAGCGCGTCCTCGCCGCGGTTGAGGTGGATCATCTGCCGGCTCATGTCGGTGAGGATCAGCGCGCCGAACGGCCGGTCCCCGGCCTCCTTGGCGGCGTGCAGCGCCAGCACGTAGTACTTCTGCGCGCTGGGGTGCATGCCGACGTCGTAGGACATCCAGCCGGCCAGGTGGGCCAGCTCGGCGGTGAGCCGGAACAGCCGCCGGGTGGTCTGCTCGGGGTAGGTCTCCTGGAGCAGGTCGGTGACCTCGTGGAGCTGGCCGACCACCGCCTTGCGGCGCAGTCCGCCGCCGTTCTGCGCGTCCCACTGCCGGAACATGACGGTGGTCTGCTCCAGCAGTTCCAGCTCGGGCTCGGAGAGCCGGCCGGTGAACGGCTCGCCGCCGTTGGCCGCGGTCAGGATCGGGGTGGGGGCGCCGGTCGGGCCGGGCGCCAGCCAGCGCTGCATCGGCTCGATCAGCGCGGCACCGGCGGTCAGGGCGAGCGAGGTGCCCAGGAAGCCGCGCCGGTTGAGCATGAGGTCGCTGCGGGAGTAGTCGCTGATCAGCTGGACGGTCTGCGGCGCGCTCCACGGCAGGTCGACGCCGCCGCCGACGGTGGAGACCGGTACGGCGGCGCGCAGGCCGAGGTCCTCGATGGAGACCACCGAGCCGAACCGCTCGGAGAAGAGCTCGGACATGATCTTCGGGATCGGCTCGCGCGGCTGCTCGCCGTCGAGCCAGCGCCGCACCCGCGAGGTGTCCGTGGAGACGTGGTGCGCCCCGATCTGCCGGGCCCGGCGGTTGACCTGGCGGGCCAACTCGCCCTTGGACCAGCCGCTGCGGGCGAACCACGTGGTCAGCTTCTCGTTGGGTTGCTTCTCTGCCATGGGTCCGTCCCCATCCCGCCCGGGCCCCCGGGGCCCCGATCGTGACCGCCCGACGGTTGCGGGCTCTTACCAGACGTGTCGTACCGGACCGCGGCGCTGCCGCCGCGGACGGACCGTCAGTTCCCCAACTCTCGGCCCGCCATGGCCCGGAGCGGACTCCCCGACGAGGTCCGTGTGCTGAACGTAACGCCCCGCACACCGCCCCGGGGAGCGGCCCTGGCGAAACGCCACCTTTCGCCACCCCCAGGAGTGAACCGAACCGTGTCGGCAGGCGGTTCACTAGGAAGTCCCGGCGGCCCGGCATATGCGGGCTGCCAAGTCCCCGACGGCACCCGGCCTTTCGGGCGAACCGCCGCCGCCACGGGCGGTTTTGGCACCCGCACCGGCCGACGGCCCTCCCGCGCACCGACGATCCGGCATCACCACCACCGACCACAAGGCGGCGCACGAGGCGCACCAGGGCAACTGGCGCACACCGCGCGCTGCGCGCCGCCACCGCACCACGCACCACGCACGGAATAAGCAACACACAGTCACCGTCCCGTAACCATCGGCAACGAGAACCTGTTGGGGGAGGCATGGACAACCTGTTCGGCGTACTTCGACTGGGGCACCTGCGGCTGGCGCCGCGGGGCGCGCGCCGCCGCACCCGCGCGACCGCGAGCCAGGCGGCCGCGGAGTACACCGGCCGGTGGGGCTGGGCCGTCGTCGTCGGCGAGCCGGCCCGCACGGCCGCCGGCCCGCACCGCTGCCACTGCGGTGCGCCGCGCTGCGCCGCCCCCGGCCTGCACCCCGTCCCCGGTGCCGGACCGGCCGCCCGCCCCGGCACCGAGGTCTCGGTGCTGTTCCCCACCGGCCGCGCCTTCGACGTCCTCGACGTCCCCGAGCAGGCCGGCCTGCAGGCCCTGGTCCGGCTGGAGCGGATGGGCACCCAGGTCGGCCCGGTGCTCGCCGCGCCCACCGGGCGGCTGCAGTTCCTGGTCGCGCCCGGCACCGCCCGCCGGCTGCCGGACCTGCTCTACCGGATGGGCTGGGACGACGCCGCGCTCGACCTCACCTGCCACGGCGAGGGCAGCTTCGTCGCCGCGCCGCCCACCGTGCTCGCCGGCCTCGGCGCGGTGCGCTGGCTGCGCCGCCCCACCCGGGACAACGCCGGCTGCCCGCCCGAGGCCCGGCTGCTGCTCGGCACCCTCGCCTACGCCTGCCACCGAGGCCGCGAGCGCACCCGCGAGCCCGCCTGGATCGCGTGACCGGCCGTCCGGAACACCGGGAGGGCCGCCGGAGGGACCGCCGGCGCGGAGGGCGGGGGGAACGCCGAAGGGCCCGCCCCTCGCGGGAGCGGACCCTTCACCGGTGGCACCCGGCGGTGCTCAGTCCCCGATCAGCGCGTCCACGAACGCGCCCGGCTCGAACGGCGCCAGGTCGTCGGCACCCTCGCCGAGGCCGATCAGCTTGACCGGCACACCCAGCTCGCGCTGGACGGCCACCACGATGCCGCCCTTGGCGGTGCCGTCCAGCTTGGTCAGCACGATGCCGGTGATGTCGACCACCTCGGCGAACACCCGGGCCTGGATCAGCCCGTTCTGGCCGGTGGTGGCGTCCAGCACCAGCAGCACCTCGTCGACCGGGCCGTGCTTCTCGACGACCCGCTTGACCTTGCCCAGCTCGTCCATCAGGCCGGTCTTGGTGTGCAGGCGGCCGGCGGTGTCCACCAGCACGGTGTCCGCGCCCTCGGCGATGCCCTCCTTGACCGCGTCGAAGGCGATCGACGCCGGGTCGCCGCCCTCGGGCCCGCGCACGGTGCGCGCGCCGACCCGCTCGCCCCAGGTCTGCAGCTGGTCGGCGGCGGCGGCGCGGAAGGTGTCGGCCGCGCCGAGCACCACCGTGCGGCCGTCGGCGACCAGCACCCGGGCCAGCTTGCCGGTGGTGGTGGTCTTGCCGACGCCGTTGACGCCGACGACCAGGACGACCGCGGGGCCCTCCGCGTGCTTGGTGGAGCGCACGGTGCGGTCGGCGTCCTTGCCGATCAGCTCGACGAGCTCCTCGCGCAGCAGGCCGCGCAGCTCGTCCGGGGTGCGGGTGCCGAGCACCTTGACCCGGGTGCGCAGCCGCTCGACCAGCTCCTGGGTGGGGGCCACGCCGACGTCGGCGGTCAGCAGGGTCTCCTCGATCTCCTCCCAGGTGTCCTCGTCGAGGTGCTCGCGGGAGAGCAGCGAGAGCAGGCCCTTGCCGAGCGAGTTCTGCGAACGGGAGAGCCGCGAGCGCAGCCGGACCAGACGGCCGGCGGTGGGCTCGGGGACCTCGATGGCGGGGGCTTCCTCGACCGCCTCGGGGGCGGCCTCGACCTCGGCCTCGACCTCGGCCTCGGGGAGCTGGACCTCCTCGACGGTGCGGCGCGGTTCCTCGGTCGGTGGCGCGGCCTCTTCGCCTACGGCGGGCTCGCGCGGGGTCGGGGGCGCCGTGATGACCGGCGCCTGCGACTTCGGGGGCAGCTGCTGGCGTCGTCTGCCGGAAACGACGAGTCCGGCGATCGCTCCGACGGCGACCACCGCGATGACTACGGCAAGAATCACGTATTCCATAACGCCCTAAGTATCCGCGACACCGGTCCCCGCGGACCGCAGGCGGCCGGGTGGATCACCGGCGGACCGTCCGGGGCCGGAAGTGGATCACCCTCCGGTCAGGGCCGCCGCTCCTTGCGGTCCTCCCGCAGCCGCTGGCTGATCACCTGCGAGATGCCGTCGCCCTTCATGGTCACCCCGTACAGGGCGTCGGCGGACTCCATGGTCAGCTTCTGGTGGGTGATCACGATCAGCTGGGAGCTCTCCCGCAGCTCCTCCATGATCCCGACCAGCCGGCGCAGGTTGGTCTCGTCCAGCGCCGCCTCCACCTCGTCCATGACGTAGAACGGGCTGGGCCGGGCCTTGAAGATCGAGACCAGCAGCGCCACCGCGGTCAGCGAGCGCTCGCCGCCGGAGAGCAGCGACAGCCGCTTGACCTTCTTCCCCGGCGGGCGGGCCTCCACCTCGACGCCGGTGGTCAGCATGGACTCCGGGTCGGTGAGCACCAGCCGGCCCTCGCCGCCCGGGAACAGCCGGGAGAACACGCCCTCGAACTGCGCGGCGGTGTCGTGGTAGGCGGCGGTGAACAGCTGCTCGACCCGCTGGTCGACGTCCTTGACGATGTCGAGCAGGTCGCGCCGGCTGCGCTTGAGGTCGTCCAGCTGCTCGCCGAGGAAGGTGTGGCGCTCCTCCAGCGCGGCGAACTCCTCCAGCGCCAGCGGGTTGACCTTGCCCAGCTGCTGGTACGCCCGCTCGGCCGTGCGCAGCCGCTTCTCCTGCTCGGCCCGGACGTACGGGCGCGGCTCGCCCGGCTCCCGCCCCTCCTCCGGCGTGGACGGCGGAACGAGCTGGTCCGGTCCGTACGAGGCCAGCAGTTCGGAGCCCTCGATGCCGAACTCCTCCAGCGCCCGGCCCTCCAGCTGTTCGATCCGCAGCCGCTTCTCCGCCCGCAGCACCTCGTCGCGGTGGCCGGCGTCGACCAGCTTGTCCAGCTCGTCCTTGAGTTCGCGCCCGTGCTCGCGGTGCTCCCTCAGCTCCGCCTCGCGCGCCGCCCGGGCCTGCTCGACGGCGGCCCGTTCGGCGTCCGCCCGGGCCAGCGACACCTCCAGGCAGGCGAGCAGCTGCCGGGCTCCGGCGGCGACGGCGCCCGCGACGGCGGCGTCGTGCTCGGCGCGCCGACGGCGCTCGGCGGCCCGGGCCCGCGCCTCGCGCTCGGCGCGGGCGGCCCGGTCCAGCTGCTCGGCCCGGCCGGCCAGCGCGCGGACCCGCTCCTCGTGGGTGCGCACCGCGAGCCGGGCCTCCAGTTCGGTCTGCCGGGCGGCGGTGGCGGCCCCGGCCAGCCGCTGCTGTTCGGCGGCGTCCGGCTCGTCCTCCCCGTCGGCGGCCGTCTCCTCGGCGACGGCGAGCCGTTCGGCCAGTTCCCCGGCGGTGGCGAGCAGCTGGGCGAGGCCGTCCTCGGCACGGCCGGCGGCGGCGGTCAGCCGTTCGGCCTCGCCGGCCGCGGCCCGGGACTGTCCGCCGAGCCGGCCCACGGTGCCCGCCATCTCGGCCCGCCCTCGTTCCAGCTGCCGCCGCCGGAGGGCGAGTTGATCCAGCTCGGCGGCCGACTCCCGGCGCCGTTCGGTGAGTTCGGCCAGCCGCCCGGCGGACTCGGCGCAGCGGACGTCGAGTTCGGCGATCGCCCGGGCGGCCTCGTCCACCGCGGCCTGGGTCTCCAGCAGGCTGGGGGCGGCGCCGGAGCCGCCGTGCGC
Source organism: Kitasatospora sp. NPDC057692 (assembly GCF_042799475.1). Classification (NCBI taxonomy): domain Bacteria; kingdom Bacillati; phylum Actinomycetota; class Actinomycetes; order Kitasatosporales; family Streptomycetaceae; genus Kitasatospora; species Kitasatospora sp. NPDC057692. Next base: position 7,767 of record NZ_JBHVIV010000071.1, read on the forward strand.
GAAGCCGGCGCCGAGCCGGTCGCCCTCGGCGGTGACGGCGCTCAGCGCGGGGTGCGCGGCGATCAGTCCGAGGGCCCGGTCGAGGGTGTCCACCACCGCGACGCCAGCCAGCAGCCGGGCGACGGCGGCCCGCAGCCCGGCCGGTCCGTCGACCAGGTCGGCGGCCCAGCGGGCGCCGGGCGGCAGCTCCACCGCCGGGTCGGCCGCTTCGGGGGCACCGGCGATCAGCAGGGCGGCCCGGCCGGCGTCCTCCTTGCGCAGCAGCCGCAGCGCCTCGGCGGCGGTGCGGGGCGAGTCGACGGCCACCGCGTCGGCGGCGGCGCCGAGCGCGGCGGCCACGGCGGTCTCGTGGCCGGGGGCGATCCGCAGCAGTGCGGCGGCCGGTCCGAGCAGCCCGGTCAGCCGCTCCCCGGCGGCGAGCAGGGCGCCGCTGCCGTCCTTGCGGCGCAGGCCGAGTGCCAGCGCCTCGTGCCGGGCGGTCAGCGCGGCCCGCTCCCGCTCGGCGGCGCCGGCGGCCTCCCGCGCGGCAGTGAGCTCCCGCTCGACGGCGGCGAGCCGTTCCCGGGCGCCGTCGTGCGCGCTGTCGGCCCGCTCGCCGTCCTCGGTGTCGGCGTCGACCCGGATCCGCAGCTCCTCGTACTCCTGCCGGGCGGCTTCGGCACGCAGCAGCGCCTCGTCGCGGGCCTCGGCGAGCCGGCCGATCTCGGCCTCGGCGGCGGCGGCCTTGGAGCGGGCGGCGGCGGCCTGCCCCTGGAGCCGGGCCAGCCCCTCGCGGCGGTCGGCGATGGCCCGGGCGGCGTCCTTGAGCCGGCGCTCCTCGGCGGCGAGGGCGCGCTCCAGCCCCGCCTTGGCCTCGACCGTCTCGTCGAGCGCCTCCCGGGCCTGTTCCAGGGCCTCGGCCAGCGCGGCCTCCTCCTCCCGGACCCGCTCGGCCTCGCGCTCCAGCTCCTCCGGGTCCCGGCCGCGGCGCTCCTCGGCCTGCCCGCCGGCGGCGGCGTGCCGGGCCCTCGCCTCGGCCAGCCCGATGGTGCCGCGGGTGCGCTCGGCCAGCGCGGAGAGCCGGTACCAGGTCTGCCGGGCGGCCTCCAGACCGGGGCCGAGCTGCTGGACCTGCGCCTCCAGCACCGCCTCGCGCCCGATCGCCCGGCCGAGCTCCTGCTCGACGGTGGAGCGGCGCAGCCGCAGGGCCAGTTCGTCGGCGATCTCCGCCTCGACGGCGGTGCGCAGCGCGAGCAGGTCGTCGGCGAGCAGCCGCAGCCTGGCGTCGCGCAGGTCGGCCTGGATCCCGGCGGCGCGCCGGGCGATCCGGGCCTGCCGGCCGAGCGGGCCGAGCTGGCGGCGCAGCTCGGCCACCAGGTCCTGGACGCGGTTGAGGTTGACCTGCATCGCGTCCAGCTTGCGCAGCGCCTTCTCCTTGCGCTTGCGGTGCTTGAGGACGCCGGCCGCCTCCTCGATGAAGGCGCGTCGGCCCATCGGGTCGGCGTGCAGGACGGAGTCGAGCTGCCCCTGGCCGACGATGACGTGCATCTCGCGGCCGATCCCGGAGTCGGAGAGCAGCTCCTGGATGTCGAGCAGGCGGCAGGTGTCGCCGTTGAGCGCGTACTCGCTGCCGCCGTTGCGGAACATCGTCCGGGTGATGGTCACCTCGGAGTACTCGATCGGCAGGGCGCCGTCGGTGTTGTCGATGGTGAGGCTGACCTCTGCGCGGCCCAGCGGGGCGCGCCCGCTGGTCCCGGCGAAGATGACGTCCTCCATCTTGCCGCCGCGCAGCGACTTGGCGCCCTGCTCGCCCATCACCCAGGAGAGCGCGTCGACGACGTTGGACTTGCCGGAGCCGTTGGGCCCGACCACGCAGGTGATGCCGGGCTCGAACCTGAGGGTGGTGGCGGAGGCGAAGGACTTGAACCCGCGCAGCGTCAGACTCTTCAGGTGCACGCGCCGGTCTCCTCGCCTCGCTCGCCAGGGCTCCAGCGGCGACTGTATCCCCCGGCGGCCGGCGCCCGGACACGACGAAGGGACGCCACACGGGGCGTCCCTTGCAAGCTGCGTCCCTTTCGGGGCGGCTCAGTGCACAGCGGCGTCGATCGAGGGGATCGGGCGGGACTCAGGTGAGAGCCGGCTCCCGCTGGTCCAGATCGATGCTGTTGAGCAACGAGTGCTCGCCGGCGACAGCGGTGAGAGCGTCGTTCTCAGCCTGCATCCGAAGGAGCTCGGCTTCGAGATCCTGGACGCGCTGCTGCAGCCGTCGCATCTCGGAAAGCATTCGCGGGTCGGGGCCGCCGACGTACCCGAGAAGCGCCTTTGCCATGATGAATGGTCCTCCACGCTGAGTGACCGAACCGGAACGGTACAGGTCTAGGGGGAAGGGGGACGCACGCGCGGCGCGCACCGGCAGTGCTGGCTGGGCACTACGGCACAACCACCGTGAGCTGGGCTCGCGGGGGCGTGCGCCTACCGGAATGACGCGGTCGTGTGCGCGGGCTTCCAGCGTCTCACCAAAGACGGTACGGGTCAACACGATCACCGCACGCTACCGCGCCCCTGTCACCTGCCTGGCGGTGTCGTCACGCCGGGCGGTCGCGAAGGGGGGTCCACCACCTGCTCGTGGATCATCGTTCGATGCGGAGTCAACCACGAGTCTGCCCGGATGGCAACCGTACGACACCGCCGGTTGCCGATCGTTTTCCGGCGGCCCGCTCCGGACCCGGTCCCGGGTGGCGGTCAGCGGATCGCGAAGCTCTCGTAGCCGGGCCCGACGGCGGTCCAGATCTCGGTCACACCGCTCACCCGGCCCGGTGTGTCCGGGCCCCTGAGCAGGGCGAGCAGCTGCTCGCAGTCCGGGGCGAGGCCTTCGGCCACCACCTGCACCCGGCCGTCGCCGAGGTTGCTCGCGTAGCCGGTCAGGCCGATCTCCAGCGCCCGCGCCCTGGTCCACCAGCGGAAGCCGACCTGCTGGACCTTGCCGCGCACCCAGGCGGTGACCCGGACCGGCTCGTCACTGTGGGCGTCGCGACCGTGCATGCCCCCGACCCTATCCGCCCCGGTGGCGGTGCGCGTCACGGGCCGGACGGGCCCTCGGCGGTCCAGCCGGGGCTGCGGATCTCGGCCCGCAGCTCCGCCCCGCGGCCGGGTTCGCCGCAGGTCCGGCAGACCCAGTGCGGGTCGTAGGGGTGCGGCGGGTGCCCCTGGGGCGCGTGCTCGAAGACCACCGGCGCCTCGGGCAGCACCCAGCGGTCACCCCAGGCGAGCAGCGCCTGGGTGAGCGGCGCGAGGTCGCGGCCGGCCTCGGTCAGGTGGTACTCGTACCGCGGCGGCCGCTCGCTGTAGGGCCGCCGCTCGACCACGCCCGCCTCCTCCAGCGCCCGCAGCCGCGCGGTGAGCCGGTCGCGGGGCGCCCCGGTGTTGCGGGCGATCCGGTCGAAGCGGTGGTTGCCGTAGAAGAGCTCCCGCACCGCGAGCAGCGCCCACTTCTCCCCCACCACGTGCAGCGCGGCGGCGATCGAGCACGGCCGGCCGGGCAGGGAGGGGGCGGCGGACTGGTCGGAGGTCACGTCGAACAGCCTGCCACACCGGGTTGGATTCTCAAACCAGTCCGCTCAGGGAGGCCAGCCCGGCCAGCGTCCTCAGCCGCTCGGGGGCCACCCGCACGGCGACGGTCGAGCCGTCCGCGAACCGCAGCTCCACCCGGCGGGCGCGCGAGCGGGGGCGGACGTCCGGGGGCCTGCGCAGGCGGAACGGGCCGAGGTCGGCGAGGTGCTCGGTCGCCAGCACCCCGCGCCGCTTCAGCAGCAGCACCCGGCGGTCGGTGACGGCCAGCAGCACGTAGCCGAAGGTCGGCGAGGCGCGGGCGAGCTCGGCCTCCCGGGCGGCGGCGGCGAACCGGCCCGCGGTGCTCTCCCAGCCGCCCCGCAGCGGCGGCGCGACCAGCCGACCGCCGACCAGCAGCACGCCCAGCCCGACCAGGGCCGGCAGGCCCTCGGGGTCCAGGACGTCGAGCCCGTGGTTGAGCGCGAGCTCCACGCCGGTGTCCGTGTCGCGCCCGCGCCTCCGGTAGCGCCTCGGCGGCCGGCGGGCCAGCGCGCTCAGCCGGACCTCGGCCAGTCCGAGCAGTTCCTCGCCCGCCCGCAGCCACGGCTTGGCCGCTCCATGATCCGGTGCCACTCCCCCGCCCCCTCCGGCGACGCCGCCCCCCGGCACAGCACGGCCCCCACCGGTCGCCCGGTGGGGGCCGTGGGCCGATCATCGCATCGGCGGGAGACACGGGCCAGGGTCAGAAGCCGCCACCGAAGTCGCCGCCACCGCCGAAGTCCCCGCCGCCACCGAAGTCGCCGTCGAAGCCGCCGCCGAAGTCGGAGGAGTTGAAGTCGGCGCCGGAGACGTCGCCGCCGTCGTAGCCGGCGCCCGCGTCGACGGGGCCGGCCGCGTACGCCGGGGTGGCCATCATCGAGCCGAGCATCGTGCCGACCAGCAGCCCCGGCAGCAGGCCGCCGCCGCCGAAGCCGCCGAAGTACCCGCCCGCCCAGGGACCGTAGGCCGGGCCCGCGTTCCAGTACGGCTGCGGGCCGTGCTCGGTCGGGACGGTCCGGATGTCCGGGGCCTGGCCGGCCGCCAGCCGGTCCGCGTCGGCCCGGCAGACCGGGACGGCACGGGCGGCGCCGCCCACCGGGGTCCACTCGGCGTCCAGCACGGACGGGCCGTGCCGCGGGTCGAAGAAGCACGGCGGCCGGCGCTCCGGCAGCGGCCGCGCGTCCCGCCGGGCCGCCAGGGTGGCCAGCGCGAACCGGCCGTCCTCCAGCGCCTCGGTGACCGGCTTCACGTCCTCCGGCCCCTCGGCCCCGTCCATCAGCCGCTTGGCCTTCTCGTACGAGTCCAGCGCGTGCGTGTAGTCGGCGCGCTGCACGTCGTCGGCGCCCGGCGCGGACGGCACGAAGTCGAGCCGGTCCAGCTCCTCGCCGTAGGCGGTGATGTCCTCGTCGACCACCTGGCGCAGCTGCGCCAGCTCGGCCCGGCGCTGGTCCTCCTTGCGCCGCTTGGCCCGGCGGAACAGCAGCAGGACGCCGGTGCCGGCGAGCGCCAGCAGGGCCAGCGGGACGACCACCGCGGCGGTGGAGAGGCCGCCCTTGTCGCTGTTCACCCCGTGCCCCTTGACCTGCGGGGCTGCGGTGTCGACGAAGTCGTTCAGCGTGCCGTCGATGTCGCCGGGGTGGGAGCGGAAGGAGGCGCCGGCGATCCGCTCTGCGCTCGCGCTGGACAGCGCGGCCTTGTCGGAGCGGGCCTGGAACTGGTCGCCGCGCCAGATCGCGTAGGTGCCGGTGACGCCGACCTTGGTGCGCAGGTCCTCGAAGACGGTCCTGGCCCCGTACGGATCGGCGGCCGGGACGACCGCCACGAAGATCGGCCTGTCCGCCTTGCGGATCTTCTCGGTCAGGGCGTCGGCCTGGCTCTGGCCGAACCGGTCCGCCATCGCCGGGTCGACGTACACCCGGCCCTGCTTGAGCGCGGCGGCCGCGTCGTCGAGACCGCCGGCCGCCGAGGCCGCCGGCGCCAGCAGGAGCAGCAGCCCGAGCAGCGCCGACACCAACGCCAGCGGCCCGGCGCCCCGGGAACGTCGTCGTGCAAGGGTTCTCATGTCTCGACGCTACCCCGAGCGACCCCCTCGACGGGCATGCCGGCCGGGTGCCGTCCGGCCGGGCACCCCCACCGTCCGCCGGGGTGGCTCCCCCTTCTGCGGGATGATCTTCCGCCCGGCCGCCCCCGAGGCGTCCCCGGACGGGAACCCGGTCGGCGGCCCGCGCGTACCTCCCGGCAGGCACCGGACCGGGCCGGCCGCCGGGACAGGGCGTCCCGCCGGTCCTCCGCGACCGGGCATAGTGGTGGCGGTACCGCCGCCCCGTGAGCACCTCCCGCCCCACCCCTCCTGATCGGAGCTCCGCGTTGTTGATCGGCCTCGTCACCGCTGTGGCGGCCTCCGCCTGCTACGGCACCGGTTCGGTCCTGCAGGCCGTCGGCTCCCGGCGCTCCGCCCGCGAGGAGGCCGCCAAGGGCGGCGCCTCAACCGGTACCACCGCCCACGGCGGGCCCAGCCTCGCCTCCACCGCCAAGGCCGCCGTGACCTGGGAGTTCATCCTCGGCACCGTGCTGGACTTCATCGGCTTCGGGCTCGGCGCGCTGGCCGCCCGGCTGCTGCCGCTGTTCCTCTCCCAGACGATCATCAGCGCCAACCTGGTGATCACCGCGGTGCTCTCGATCAAGCTGCTCGGCATCCGGCTCAAGCAGTTGGAGTGGGCCTCGATCGGCGTGCTCTGCTCGGCCCTGGTGCTGCTCGCGGTCTCCGCCGGACCGGAGGGCGGCCACCACGCCGCGATGGCCTTCCACTGGTGGCTGCTGGCGATCACCACCGTGCTGCTGGTCGGCGGCGGCCTGCTGGTGCGGCGGATGGGCGCCAACGGCGCGATCGTCGCCGGTCTGCTCTCCGGCCTCGGCTTCGGCGCGCTCGGCGTCGGGGTGCGCATCCTCAACGGCATCGAGCCGTTCGACCTCGCCCGGCTGCTCTCCGACCCGGCCCTGTACGCGATCCTGGTCGGCGGCATCGGCGGCATGTACGTGCACACCGTGGCCCTGCAGATCGGCTCGGTGAACGGCGCCACCGCCGCCCTGGTGGTCGGCGAGACGGTGCTGCCGGGCGCGGCCGGCGTCCTCTGGCTCGGCGACTCCTCCAAGGCCGGGCTGGGCTGGCTCGGCGTGGTCGGCTTCCTGATCGCCGTGGTCGCGGCGGTCGGCGTCGCCTACTTCGGCCAGGACACCCACGGCGGGCTGCCGGAGGCCGCGCCGGCCGAACCGGAACTCGCCAAGAGCTGACGGTTCCCGGGGGGTCAGCCTCCGCTGCGCACGCGCGGGACGCGCTGGCAGCGGGGGCAGAAGTAGCTGGACCGGTTCATCCAGGCGGCCCGGCGCAGCGCGGTGCCGCAGCGCCGGCAGGGCTCGTGCTCCCGGCCGTAGGCGTCCAGGTCGCGGGAGAAGTAGCCGCTCTCCCCGTTCACGTTGACGTACAGGCTGTCGAAGCTGGTGCCGCCGACGGCCAGCGCCGCCGTCATCACGTCCCGGGCACTGGCCAGCAGCAGCAGCGCCTGCGGACGGGTCAGCGTCGCGGTCGGCCGGTCGTAGTGCAGCCGCGAGCGCCAGAGCGCCTCGTCGGCGTAGATGTTGCCGACCCCGCTGATCAGCGTCTGGTCCAGCAGCGCGCGCTTGACCGTGGTGCGCCGGGCGCGCAGCGCCGCCGCGAAGGCGGCGTCGTCGAACCGGGGGTCGAGCGGGTCGCGGGCGATGTGCGCGATGGAGAGCGGGGTGCCCTCCGGGTCGCCGTCCTCGGCCTCCTCGACCGCCAGGCCGCCGAAGGTCCGCTGGTCGACGAAGCGCAGCTCGCGCCCGCCGTCGGTGAACCGCAGCCGCACCCGCAGGTGGGTCTCGTCCGGCACCGCCGGGTCCTGGACCAGCAGCTGGCCGCTCATCCCGAGGTGGCCGATCAGCGAGAATCCCTCGCCGGCCCCGGACAGCGGCACCCAGAGGTACTTGCCGCGGCGCTGCGCCGCGCCGAGGGTGGTGCCGGTGAGCCGGGCCGTGAAGTCCGCCGCGCCGGCCGGCTGGCGGCGCACCGCGCGCGGGTGCAGCACCTCGACGCCGGCGACGGTCCGCCCGGCGACCCAGTTCGCCAGACCGCGGCGGACGACCTCGACCTCGGGAAGTTCGGGCACGGGAACACGCCTCCAGCGGAACGGACTCGGCTCTGCAGGAGGAAGGCTACTGCGTGGTCAGGCGCCGCTCGGCAGGCGGTCGGCGTACTTCTCCTTGATCGCCCGCCAGGCGCTCTCCGCGGCCTTCTGCTCGGCTTCCTTCTTCGAGCGGCCGACGCCGCTGCCGAAGTCCTCGCCGGCCACCCGGGCCGCGGCGGTGAAGGTCTTCTCGTGGTCCGGACCGGACTCCTCGACCACGTACTCCGGCACTCCGATGCCCACCGAGGCGGTGAGCTCCTGGAGGCTGGTCTTCCAGTCCAGGCCGGCGCCCAGCTGAGAGGACTCCTCGATCAGCGGGTCGAACAGCCGGTGGACGAACTCGGTGGCGGCGTCCAGACCGCGGTCGAGGTAGACGGCCCCGATGACCGCCTCGACCGTGTCGGCGAGGATCGACGACTTGTCGCGGCCGCCGGTGCCCTCCTCGCCCTTGCCGAGCCGGATGAACGTGCCCAGCTCCAGGCCGCGGCCGACGTCGGCGAGCGCGCGCGAGTTGACCACCGCGGCGCGCAGCTTGGCGAGCGTGCCCTCCGGGACGTCCGGGTGGACGCGGTAGAGGGTGTCGGTCACCACCAGGCCCAGCACCGAGTCGCCGAGGAACTCCAGGCGCTCGTTGGTGGGCAGGCCGCCGTTCTCGTACGCGTACGAGCGGTGGGTCAGGGCACGTACCAGAAGGGCGCGCTCGAGCGTGTACCCGAGGCGCCCTTCCAGGACGTCGTATTCGGTCGAAGCCGGCCCGCCGGCCTTGCCACCGCCCGAAGGAGTCTTCGGAGCCGCGGTCGCCTTGCGGGAGGAGTTACCGTCCGACATCGATCCGTACACCCTGCCGATCAGACCGAGAGGACCTGGCGGCGGTTGTACGTGCCGCAGCTCGGGCACGCGATGTGCGAGAGCTTCGGCTCGTGGCAGCGGTCGCACGCCACGAGGGCCGGGGCAACGGCCTTCCAGTTGGACCGGCGGTGGCGCGTGTTGCTGCGCGACATCTTCCGCTTCGGAACAGCCACGGCTACTTCTCCTGGTTCTCGGCGAGACCCTCACGGGTGTCGCTGTACTTGATTCCGTCACCCTCGTCGCCGTGGGCGGCGGAGAGTCCCTGCAGAGCCGCCCACCGGGGGTCGGCGGCATCGTGGTGGTGCGCCGGGTCGTCACTCAGGCGCGCTCCGCACTCGGAGCACAGGCCCAGGCAGTCTTCCTGGCACACCGGCTGCAGCGGCAGTGCGAGCACCACCGCGTCACGCAGCACCGGCTGGAGGTCGAAGTAGTCGCCCTCCAGGCGGTAAGTCTCTTCCTCGGACTCCTCGTCGAGGTCCTCGGTCCCGGCGGTCCGGGCGCGGTGGCGCTCGTCGGACTCCGGGTAGTAGTACAGCTCCTGGAAGTCCACGTCGAGGTCGAACTCGACGGGCTCCAGGCACCGGACGCACTCGCCCTCGACCCGGGTCTCGGCGGTGCCGGTGACCAGCACGCCCTCGACCACGGACTCCAGGCGGAGGTCCAGCGTGAGCTCGCTCTTCTCCGGAACGCCGATCACGTCGATGATCCCCAGGCCCTCGGGGGCCTCCAGGGTCCGGGACACCTTCCGCAGCGCACCCGGACGACGGCCCAGCTCGTGCGTGTCGAACACGAGGGGGTCGCGGTGGTCGAGGCGGTTCAAGGTGTCCTGACTTCCTGAGGGGTACCGGTGCGCGGCGCTGCTCGTCGGGGGATTGCGCGGGCAGACCGACGGCCCGACACGGAGAGGCCGGAGTGGTCAGACTACCCGAGTCTCCCGCCAGGCCCAACTTCGCTCCCGGGGGCTACCGGCCGCCGAGCTCCCGCAGCCGGGTCATGTCGATCATGCTGGTGTCGAAGAAGCTGGTCTCGTCCAGCCCCGCCTGGGTCTGCTGCGGCACCGGCGCGGGCGGATCGGCGGGCTGCTGCGGGTAGCCGTAGCCGCCGCCGTACTGCTGCTGCTCCGGGTAGCCCTGCGGCTGGGGCGGGTAGCCGTAGCCGCCCTGCCGGCCGTCGCCGTACCCGGGCTGCTGCCCCTGCTGCGGGTAGCCTCCCCCGGTCTCGGGCCCGGGGTGTCCCCACTGGCCCCCGTACGGGTCCGCGGTCTGGCCGGCCGCCGGGTCGAAGCCGCCGCCGTAGACCTCGGCGTACTGGGCGCCGCCCTGCTGCGCGGCCGCGTACTGGTCCGCGCCGGGGGCCTGCCAGCCGGCGGCGGCCGGGGCCTGCTCCGGCCAGCTCTGCTGCTGCGGCACCTCCTCGCGGTACCAGGCCAGCTCGGCGCCGTCCGCGTCCGCGGCGAAGCCGGCCGCGACCGCCTCGGCGCGCTCCTTGGCCTGCTGCGCCTCGTCGGCGGCGGCCAGGTAGGCGCCGAGCTCGTCGATCGGCCGCTTGCCGGTCAGCTTGTCGCGGCCCTTGCCGACCGCCTCCAGGGTCGCGCTGAGCACGTTCTCCAGGGTGGCGAGCTTCACATCGACGTACTCGTCGACCTCGGGGCTGGGGCTGATCCGCTGCGGCTGGAACTCCTCGCCGTCGGTCTCGCCCTCGTACTCGGTCTCGAACACGCTCGCGTCGCCGCGCAGCTTGGTGCGGCCGCGGCCGACGGCGCCGAGCGTCTTGGTGAGCACGACCTCGAAGTTGGCGAGCTTGCTGTCGACGTAGTCGTCGGCCTCGGCGCGCTTGGTCTCGATCTCGGCCCGCGCCTCGGCGAGGATCCGGTCCGCCTCCGCCTGGGCGCGGCGGACCACCTCGGTGTCGGAGATCAGCGAACCGCGCTCGCTGTGCGCGCCCTGGATGATCCGGTCGGCCTCCGCCTGGGCGTCCGCGACCACCGACTCGTGGTCGGCCATCACCGACTGGGCCTGGGCCAGCTCGGCGGGCAGGGCCGCCCGGAGGTCCTGGAGCAGTGCGACCAGCTCGGCACGGTTCACCACGCAGGAGGCCGACATGGGCATCGAGCGGGCGTTCTCGACGGCCGCCACGATCTCGTCGACCTTGTTCTGCACGTCCACGGGCGTTCGTCTTTCCGTGTGCCGCCGAGGTCCGGCGGAGGCAGCGCCCCGGCGCGGTGGACGTCACCGCGGGGCAGGAATACAGACTGTACGGCCACTCCCGGGCGCGGTCACAACGCCTGCGGACGGCCGCCTTCGCACCCCTCGGACAAACCATGATGAACCGGCAGAAACGGACGACAGGTCACCCGGCCCGGGCTACTGCTGGGCGCGCCGCTCGGCGATGCGCTCGACCAGCCGGCGGTGCACCGTCTCCGGCAGCAGGTGCGAGACGTCGCCGCCGTACGAGGCGACCTCCTTGACCAGCGTCGAGGAGAGGAAGCTGTACGTCGGCGAGGTCGGCACGAAGAGCGTGTCGACGCCGCTCAGCCCGTGGTTCATCTGGGCCATCTGCAGCTCGTAGTCGAAGTCGCTGACCGCCCGCAGTCCCTTGATGATCGCCGGGATGTCCCGCTCGCGGCAGAAGTCCACCAGCAGGCCGAGGTGCGACTCGACCACCACGTTGCCGTACCGGGCGGTGCTCTCCTCGATCAGCTCGATCCGCTCCTCGACGCTGAACATGCCCTGCTTGTTGCGGTTGATCAGGACCGCGACGTGCAGCACGTCGTACAGCTTCGAGGCCCGCTCGATGATGTCGAGGTGACCGTTGGTGATCGGGTCGAAGGACCCGGGGCAGACGGCGCGGCGCATGGCGTGTGTGCTCCCTCGTGGGTGGCGGGAATCCTGCGGGCCCGGGCCCGCTAGGGGTGGTGGCGGGTCTCGGCGGCGGCGCGACCGTACCAGAGCGTGCCCTCGCCGTAGCGGCGGGAGCGCAGCACCTCGAAGCCCTCCGGCCAGCCGAACTCTCCGCCGCGGGTGCTGCGCTCCACGGTGACGAGTGCGTCCTCCGCGAGCCAGCCCCCGGCGAGGAGTGTGATCAGCATCTCGCGCACCTCGTCGTCGGTGACCACGTACGGCGGGTCGAGGAAGGCCAGGTCGTACGGGGCCTCCGGGGCGGGCCCGGCGATCACCTTCTCCGCCCGGGCGGCCTGCACCAGCGCGCCCGGCAGGCCGATCGTCCGCACGTTCTCCCGGATCACGCGGGCCGCCTGGGCGTCCGCCTCGACCAGCAGCACGTGCGCGGCCCCGCGCGAGAGCGCCTCCAGGCCGACCGCGCCCGATCCGCCGAACAGGTCCAGCATCCGGGCGCCGTGCAGCGGGGTGCCGCGCAGCGCCTCCAGGGTCGAGAACATCGCCTCGCGGGCCTTGTCGGAGGTCGGGCGGGTGCCCCGGCCGGGCGGTACGGCCAGCCGGCGGCCTCCGGCCGCCCCGGCGATCACGCGGGTCATGGTGGTGGGAGGTCCTTTCGTCGCTGCCCGACCACGCTATACGGCCGCGGCCCCCGCCGGTCCGCCCGGCGGGGGCCGCGCTCACGCACTCAGGTGATCAGCTCGCCTCGGAACCGGCCGGCTGGGGCGGGACGGCCGCGCCGAGCAGCGACGGCGAGGCGTAGCGGGACCAGGAGAGGCAGCCGTCGGGCGGGCAGTACTCGGGGCGGCGCGGGTCGTGGCCGAGCTCGCGCAGCTTGGTGCGGACGGAGTCGGGCGTGCGGCCGAAGCGGGCGGCGATCCGGGCGACGGTCTCGCCCTCGTGGAAGCGCCGGACCAGCTCCTCCTCGTGCTGCGGCACCCAGGGGGCGCCGTGGCCGGGGTAGAGCTCGCGCAGCACGTCGCGGTCGGGGATGGGCTCGGAGACGTCGGCGACGATCGCCAGGGCCCGGAGCGCGCGGTTGAGCGCGATCCGCAGCGAGGCGACGTCCTCGACCGGCAGCCGCAGCTTGCCGGAGGCGAGCGGGGCGGCCGCCGCCCCCTCGCGCCAGCCGGTGAGGGTGAGGGTGACCTCGCGGTCGTCGTCGCTGGCGAGTTCGATCCGGAAGACCTTGTCGCCCAGCGGGAGCTCGTTGAGATGACGGAATGCCATGGCTAAACCCCCAAGTGTCGTGCCAGGAACGCACCTTGGGGGTGCGCCCTGAACACCTTCATTCTCTCCCGGGGATCTGACAATCCGGGGTCCGCGCAGGGGCCGTCAGCCCTTCTCCATGTAGGCCGCGCGGTCCTCGTCGAGCAGGCTCTCCAGCGCGGTGCGCAGGTCCGGGTGGGCGGCGAGGTCCGGGTCCTCGGCGACCAGCCGGGTGGCCTCGGCCCGGGCGGTGACGATGACCTCCTCGTCCTCCAGCACCGAGAGCACCTTGAGCGAGGACTTCACCCCGGACTGCGCCTGGCCGAGGACATCGCCCTCACGGCGCTGTTCGAGGTCGATCCGGGACAGCTGGAAGCCGTCCAGGGTGCCCGCCACCGCGTCCAGCCGGGCGCGGGCGGCACTGGCCGCCGGCATGTCGGTGACCAGCAGGCAGAGCCCGGGGGCGGAGCCGCGGCCGACCCGGCCGCGCAGCTGGTGGAGCTGGGAGACGCCGAACCGGTCGGCGTCCATGATCACCATCGCGGTGGAGTTCGGCACGTTGACGCCGACCTCGATCACCGTGGTGGCGACCAGCACGTCCACCTCGCCGGCCGCGAACCGGCGCATCACCTCGTCCTTGGCCTCCGGGGCGAGGCGCCCGTGCAGGATCTCCACCCGCAGCCCGGCCAGCGGGCCGGCGGTCAGCTTCCCGGCGGTCTCCACGACCGACAGCGGGGGCCGCCGGTCGCCCTCGGCCGCCGCGCCCTCGTCGGGCGCGTCGTCGAGCAGCTCTTCGAGGTCCTCGGCGCGGCGCTTGCGCTTCGCGCCCTTGGCGCCCTTCTGCTCCTCCGGGTCCTCGTCCCCGATCCGCGGGCAGACCACGTACGCCTGGTGGCCCTTGGCCACCTCCTCGCGCACCCGCTCCCAGGCGCGGGTCAGGAAGTTGGGCTTCTCGACGGCCGGCACGACATGGGTGGAGATCGGCGAGCGGCCGGCCGGCAGCTGGTCCAGGACGGAGGTCTCCAGGTCCCCGAAGACGGTCATCGCGACCGTGCGCGGGATCGGGGTGGCCGTCATCACCAGCAGGTGCGGCGGCTGGTCGCCCTTGGCGCGCAGCGCGTCCCGCTGCTCGACGCCGAAGCGGTGCTGCTCGTCGACCACCACCAGGCCGAGGTCCTGGAACTGCACCTTGTCCTCGATCAGCGCGTGGGTGCCGATCGCGATGCCGGCGTCCCCGCAGGCCATGTCGAGCAGCGCCTGCCGCCGGGCCGGCACGCCCATCGAGCCGGTGAGCAGCACCACCCGCGTCCCCAGGTCGGCCCCGCCGAGCATGCCGCCCTCGGCGAGGTCGCCCATCATCTCCACGATCGACCGGTGGTGCTGCTGGGCGAGCACCTCGGTGGGTGCCAGCAGCACCGCCTGCCCGCCGGCGTCGACCACGGCCAGCATGGCGCGCAGCGCGACCATGGTCTTGCCGGAGCCGACCTCGCCCTGGAGCAACCGGTGCATCGGGTGGTCGCTCGCGAGGTCGGCGGCGATCTCGGCGGAGACCTTCCGCTGGCCGTCGGTGAGGGTGAACGGGAGCCGGGCGTCGAAGGCGTCCAGCAGCCCGCCCGGGCGGGCCTCGCGCGGCTTGGCGGACAGGGCGGAGTCGGCGGCCCGGCGCTGGGCGAGGGCGACCTGCAGGACGAACGCCTCGTCCCAGCGCAGCCGCTCCTGGGCGCGCTCGCGGTCGGCCTGGCCGCGCGGGCGGTGGATCAGTTCGAGCGCCTCGGGCAGCGGGATCAGCCCGTGGCGCTCGCGCAGTTCGGCGGGCAGCGGCTCGCCGACGTCGGACAGGTGCTTGGTGAGCGCCGTCTCCACGCAGAGCGAGAGCTTCCAGCTGGGCATCTGGGCGCTGGCCGGGTAGACCGGGATCAGCCGTCCGGCGAACTGGGCGGCGGCGCCGGCGCCGTCCGCGTCGTCGAGCAGCTGGTAGTCGGGGGAGGCCAGTTGGCGGGTGCGGTTGAACACCCCGACCTTGCCCGCGAACAGTCCCTGCGTCCCCGGCCGCAGCTCCTTCTGCCGCCAGCCCTGGTTGAAGAAGACCAGCGAGAGCCGGCTGCGGTCGTCGGTGACCACCACCTCCAGCCGGTCGCCCTTGCGGCCGCGGAACGGGATCAGGGTGACCTTCTCGATCCGGGCCAGCACGGTGACGTGCTCGTCGATCTCCAGCTCGTCCAGGCTGGTGAGCTGGCCGCGTTCGACGTAGCGGCGCGGATAGTGGTGCAGCAGGTCGCCGACCGTGCGCAGCTTGAGGCTGTCGGCGAGCACCTTGGCGGTCCGGTCGCCGACGAGCTTGGTCAGTGGTTCATCGAGAGCGCCCATCAAGGCCCTGTTTACACCACCGGGCCGACAGTCCGGGCGCTCACTCCACGCCGATCAGCAGCGGCGCCGACTCCTGGCCGCCGTGGAAGACCACCGCGTCCACCTCGGGCCGGCTGTGCCGGGCGTGTGCGACGAGGCCCTCGGCGAGGCCCTCGGGGGCGCCCTCGCCGAGGATCAGGGTGACCAGCTCGCCGCCCCCGCCGAGCATCCGGTCCAGCACGCTCGTGCCGACCTCGGCCAGGCCCGCGCCGATCACCGCGACGTCGCCGTCGATCAGGCCGAGCACGTCGCCGGCCTGGCAGACCCCGGCCATGGTCCAGGACTCGCCCTCGGCGACGGCGAGTTCGGCGTACCGGGTGGCGCCGGCCGCCGAGGTCATGGCGACCACGTCCTCGTCGAAGCGCCGCCCGGCCTCGTGCACCGCGAGCGCGGCCAGGCCCTGGACCGGCGAGCGGGTGGGGAGCACGGCGATCCGCACGCCCTCCTCGCGCAGCTGGTCGGCGGCGGCGCCGGCGGCGGCCCGCAGTTCGGGGTCGTTGAGCAGCAGCACCACCTCGCGGGCGGCGGCCCGGCGCACGGCGGCGGTGAGTTCGGCGCTGGCCGGCGGGCGGCCGGGCTCGGCGTGCAGGACGACCGCGCCGGCCTGCTCGCAGAGTTCCGCGAGGCCCTCGCCGGAGACCACCGAGAGCACCGCGCGGACCGGCCGCTCGGGCTCGCCCCGGTCGGCGGCGACGCCGGAGCGGGCGGCGGCCTCGGCGAAGTGGGTGATCCGGATCTGGTGCGGACGCCCGGCCTCGACCCCGGCCTCCACGGCGGCGCCCGCGTCGTCGACGTGGACGTGCACGTTCCACAGGCCGTCGCCGCCGCCGACCACCAGCGAGTCGCCGAGCGCGCCGAGCCGCGTCCGCAGCGCGGGCAGCGCCTCGTCGGGCGCGTCCAGCAGGTAGATCACCTCGAACGCCGGGTGGCCGGGACCGGGCGGCCGCACGTGCAGCTCGCAGCCCTCCGACAGCCGGATGTCGCCGCGCAGCGCGACCGGCCCCATCGGCTGGTGGCCGGCCACCGCGTCGGCGAGCGCCCCGAGGACGGCGACCAGGCCGCGGCCGCCGGCGTCCACCACCCCGTTCTCGGCCAGCACGGCGAGCTGCTCGGGGGTGTGCCGCAGCGCCTCACGGGCGGCCCGGTAGGCGGCCTCGGCGACCTGCCCGAGCCCGTCGCCGGCCCGGCCGGCCTCCCGGGCGGCGATCCGGGCGACGGTCAGCAGAGTGCCCTCGACCGGTTCGGCGACCGCCTGGTAGGCGGCGTCGGAGGCCCGTTGGAGGGCGGCCCGCAACTGGTCGGCGCCGCCACCCTCGGCGAGCTTCTCGGCGGTGCCGCGCAGCCACTGGGCGAGGATCACCCCGGAGTTGCCCCGGGCGCCGACCAGGGCGCCGCGGGCCATCGCCCGGGCGGTCTCGGCCAGGCCGGGCGCCGGCCCGGGGCCCGGGTCGGCGAACCGGCTCTCCACCTCGGCGGCGGCCGACTCGACGGTCAGGTACAGGTTGGTGCCGGTGTCGCCGTCCGGGACCGGGTAGACGTTGAGTGCGTCGATCTCCTCGCGGGCCTGGCCGAGCGCGCGCAGCGCCAGCTGGCACCAGCTGCGCACGGCCGGGGCGTCGAGCGTGTGCAGCACCAGGTCTCCTCCGGAGTGGGACGCCGTGATGGCCTGAGAGTGAACGGCGAGGGGTGGTACCGGCAGGTTATCGGGGGCCGGGAGGCGGCGGCGGACACGGCGGCCGGAGCGATCACCCGGCCGGTCATGGTAGTTTCGTTGAACGGAAGCAAGCGTTGTATGCTCTTCCGGTTGCCTGGAACAGGTTCAGGCTCACCCCTTGGTCCGGTTCGGTTCACGTGAGTGCTCCGCTGGTCTGGCGGGGTTGTCTCATGTAAATGATCTGAAGTCTTGGAGTGACTCCTGTGGCTGCCAACTGCGACGTCTGCGGCAAGGGGCCGGGCTTCGGCAACAGCATCTCCCACTCGCACCGCCGTACCCCCCGTCGCTGGAACCCCAACATCCAGACGGTGCGCGCTGTGGTTGGGCGGACGCCGAAGCGGCTCAACGTCTGCACCTCGTGCATCAAGGCCGGTAAGGTCTCGCGCTGACGCGCAGACCGGTATGCCGGTCCTCCAGTGAGTCGGTTCATCCTCGGGTGAACCGGCTTTCTGTTGTTCCGGCATGCGATCGACCTTTTGTGGGCGGGCCCTCGGGCCCGCCCACAGGCGTTTCGGGCGCCGTCCCTCAGCGCCAGCGCCAGGCGTGGTCGACCGGTCCGATGCCCGCGCCCAGCGCGAAGCCGCCGGCGATCGCGCCGGTGATGTACTCCTTCGCCGAGGCCACCGCCGCGGGCAGCTCCTCGCCCTTGGCCAGGCCGGCGGCGATCGCGCTGGCCAGCGTGCAGCCGGTGCCGTGGGTGTGCCGGTTGTCGTAGCGCGGCGCCCGGTACCAGTGCTCCTCGCCCGCCCCGCCGTACAGCAGGTCGGCCGCCTCGCCGGGCAGGTGCCCGCCCTTGACCAGCACCCAGCGCGGCCCGAGGTCGAGCAGCGCCTTGGCCGCGTCCACCATCTGCGCCTCGTCCTCGACCACCCGCCCGGTGAGCTGCGTCACCTCGTGCAGGTTGGGCGTGGCGAGGGTGGCGACCGGCAGCAGCCTCTCCCGGACGGTGGCGACGGCCTCGGCGGCGAGCAGCGCGTCGCCGTGCTTGGAGACGCCGACCGGGTCGACCACGACCGGCGCGTCGACGCCGGCCAGCAGCTCGGAGACCGTTTCGACCAGCTCGATCGAGGCGAGCATGCCGGTCTTCACGGCCTGGACGCCGATGTCGTCGGCCACGCTGCGGAACTGGGCGCGGACCGCCTCGGCGGGCAGCTCCCAGTAGCCCTGGACGCCGAGCGAGTTCTGCGCGGTGACGGCGGTGATCACGCTCATGCCGTGCACGCCGAGGGCGAGCATCGCCTTGAGGTCGGCCTGGATGCCGGCGCCGCCGCCGGAGTCCGAGCCGGCGACCGTGAGAACGCGGGGAGGTGCGGTGGAAGACATGCGCCCAACCTACGCGGTCACAGCACCGCCTCGGACTCCGCCCAGCGGTCCTCGGGGACGGTCTTGAGCCGGGTCACCGCGTCGGCGATCGGCACCAGCCGGATGTCGTTGCGGCGCAGCGCGGTGAAGTGGCCGAAGGCACCCTGGTGGACGGCCTCCACGGCGTGCCAGCCGAACCGGGTGGCGAGCACCCGGTCCCGGGCGGTGGGGGTGCCGCCGCGCTGGACGTGGCCGAGGATGACCGGGCGGGCCTCCTTGCCGAGCAGGTTCTCCAGCTCGTGGGCGAGCCGGTTGCCGATCCCGCCGAAGGTCCGGTGCCCGAAGCGGTCGACCTCGCCGTGGTCGAAGCGCATGGTGCCGGGCGTCGGGGAGGCCCCCTCGGCGACGGCGATGATGGCGAACTTCTTGCCGCGGGCGAAGCGGTCCTCGACCATCCGGGCCACCGCCTCGATGTCGAACGGCTTCTCCGGGATCAGGATGCCGTGCGCACCGCCCGCCATGCCGGCGGTGAGGGTGATCCAGCCGGTGTGCCGTCCCATCAACTCCACCACCATGACCCGCTGGTGGGACTCGGCGGTGGTCTTGAGCCGGTCGATCGCCTCGGTGGCGACGTGCACCGCGGTGTCGAAGCCGAAGGTGACGTCGGTGGCGTCGATGTCGTTGTCGATGGTCTTCGGGACGCCGACCACCGGCAGTCCGGCCTCGCTGAACATCCGGGCGGCGGTGAGGGTGCCCTCGCCGCCGATGGCGATCAGCGCGTCGATGCCGATGTCCCGGGCGAGGGTCTTGGCGTTGTCCACCGCCCACTGGATCCGGTCGCGCTGCACCCGGGCGGAGCCGAGGATGGTGCCGCCGAGGGTCAGCAGGCCGGTGACGTCGTCGTGCGAGACCGGGCGGGTGCGGCCCTCGATGAGGCCGAGGAAGCCGTCCTCGATGCCGAGGATCTCGTCGCCGTGCACATCGGTGCCCCGGTGCACCACGGAACGGATCACCGCGTTCAGGCCGGGGCAGTCGCCGCCGCTGGTCAGGACTCCGATTCGCATGGTGGTGGACTCTCCCGCTCGAAGTGGTTCAGACCACAGTGGTCCAGACCACCCGTGCGAATGACGGGCGGCCGGGCTGTGGGCCAAGCCTACGCACTCCCCCGCCCGGAGGTCCCGCCGCGCGCCGCACCGGGAGCGGCGCGCGTCCCCGCCGCGCGCCCTCCGGCCGCCCTCCCCCCGCTGCCGTCCGCCCGCGCCGGGCGGACGCCAACCGCCGCCCGGCGCGGGCCGGTTGTCACTCCGCGAAGTGGTCCCAGCCGCCGACCCGGTCCCAGGCCTCGCCGTCCACCGTCACCCGGC
Organism: Kitasatospora sp. NPDC057692; assembly: GCF_042799475.1. Classification (NCBI taxonomy): domain Bacteria; kingdom Bacillati; phylum Actinomycetota; class Actinomycetes; order Kitasatosporales; family Streptomycetaceae; genus Kitasatospora; species Kitasatospora sp. NPDC057692. The sequence goes on from NZ_JBHVIV010000071.1 coordinate 27,274, forward strand.
CGCCGCGGGCCGCCCGGGCCCGGCCGACGACCTCGCCCACCACCCGCCAGCGGGCGGGCAGTTGGACCCCGCGCGGAAAGGTCGCGGCGATCGCGTGGTCCTCGCCGCCGGACAGCACCCAGACCAGCGGGTCCACCCCGACCGCCTGGCCGATGTCCGCCATCTGCGCCGGAACGTCGAAGTCGGCCGCCCGCAGGTCGATGTCCACCCCGCTCGCCCCGGCCACGTGACCGAGGTCGGCGACCAGTCCGTCGCTCACGTCGATCATCGCGGTGGCGCCGAGCTCCGCCCCGGCCGGCCCCGCGTGGTACGGCGGCTCCGGGCGGCGGTGCGCCTCGACGAAGGCCCGCGGCGAGCGGAAGCCGCGCTGCAGCACCGTCAGGCCGGCCGCCGACCAGCCGAGCCAGCCGGTGACCGCGACCACGTCGCCCACCTGGGCACCGGCGCGCGTCACCGGCGCGCGCCCCTGAAGGTCCCCGAGCGCCGTGATGGCCAGCGTGATGGTGTCGCCGCGCACCACGTCACCGCCGACCACCGTCGCGCCGGCCACCTGGCACTCGTCCCGCAGCCCGTCCATCAGTTCGGTGGCCCAGGTGGTCGGCAGGTCCGCCGGCGCGACCAGGCCGAGCAGGAGCGCCGTCGGCACCGCGCCCATCGCGGCCACGTCGGCGAGGTTCTGCGCGGCCGCCTTGCGCCCCACGTCGTAGGCGGTGGACCAGTCCCGGCGGAAGTGCCGGTTCTCGATCAGCACGTCCGTGGTGGCCACCACCCGGCCGTCCGGGGCCTTCACCACGGCCGCGTCGTCACCCGGGCCGAGGTCGACCGCGTCGGTGAGCGGTACCCGGGCGGTCAGCTCCCTGATGAGTCCGAACTCGCCGAGCTCGCCCACGGTCCCCTGCATCTGCCGTCCTCTCGGTTGCGCCCGGCCGGGCGCGTACGTCCTGCGGCCATGCCGCCTCCGCGCGCAGCGTACGCCCTCCGACGGCGCAGAGGTCTCCCCTCCCCGGCCCGCCGGGAGGTAGCGTGGTGATCAGTCTGCCGTGAGCCCCGTTCTCCCACCCGACGCCCGAGCGGGCGGTCACGGCGGTGATCCCCGTACCCAGCCGCCGGGAGGTCCCCGTGGTACAGGCCTACATCCTGATTCAGACCGAGGTCGGCAAGGCCAGCGCCGTCGCCGAGTCCATTGCCAAGATCCCCGGAGTCATCCAGGCCGAGGACGTCACCGGCCCGTACGACGTGATCGTCCGGGCCGAGGCGGACACCGTGGACGCCCTGGGCCGCCTGGTGGTCGCGAAGGTCCAACAGGTCGAGGGCATCACCCGCACCCTCACCTGTCCCGTCGTGCACCTGTAAGGCGCGCATACCATCGGCGGGTGACCCGAGAATTCCGAGCCCCCCGCTTCCTCGCGGCACTGCCGGCCCCCGTCCGGTGGCTGGCGGTGCCGACCGCGCTCGCCTGCACCGTCGTGGTCCTGATCGGCAGCTGGAGCGAACCGGTCGAGGCCAAGGTCGAGACGCCCGAACCGCGCGGCAAGGCGGCCGAGTACTGCCGGGCGCTCGCCGCCGCCCTGCCCCAGCAGCTGCTGGGGCACGCCCGCAAGGACCCCTCCCCGGCCTCCCCGTACGTCGCCGCCTGGGACTCCTCGCCGCGCATCGTGCTGCGCTGCGGCGTGCCGCACCCCGAAGGACTGGTCGACGAGAAGCAGAAGGAGATCTCGCCGACGGTCAACGACGTCACCTGGTGGCCGGAGGAGCTCGGCGACGGCGGCTACCGGTTCACCGCCACCCAGCGCGCCACCTTCGTCGAGGTGACCGTCCCCGGCGGGGCCACCGGCAACCCGCTGGACGCCGCCGCCGCGCTCTCCGACGTGGTCAAGGCCGCCATCCCCTAAGGTCCGTCGCACGCGGAGGGCGGCCCCGGGGTTCCGGGGCCGCCCTCCGTCGGTTCGCGCGGTTACCGCAGGCCGGTCGAGCGGCGCAGCGCCGCCTGGAGCAGCCGGTCGATCAGCTCCGGGTAGGACAGCCCGGTGGCCTCCCACATCTTCGGGTAGGCCGAGATCGGGGTGAAGCCGGGCATGGTGTTGACCTCGTTGACCATCCAGCCGCCGTCGTCCAGCAGGAAGAAGTCGACCCGGGCCAGGCCCTCGCAGCCGAGCGCCTCGAACGCGGCGATCGCCTGCCGACGGATCTCGGCGGTCTCCTCGGCGGAGAGCTCGGCCGGGATCCGGACCTCGGAGGAGTCGATGTACTTGGCCTCGAAGTCGTAGAACTCGTAGCCCCCGCCGACCAGGATCTCGGCCGGGACACTGGCCCGCGGGCCGTCCTCGCCCTCCAGCACCGCGCACTCGATCTCGCGGCCGGAGACACCCGCCTCGATGATCAGCTTGGGGTCGTGCCGACGGGCCTCCTCGATCGCGGCGTCGAGGTCGGAGAGGTCCTTGACCTTGGTGATGCCCATGCTGGAACCGGCCCGGCAGGGCTTCACGAACAGCGGCAGCCCCAGGCCCGCGGCGCGCTCGCGGACGGCGGCGCGGCCCTCCTCGGTCTCCCACTCGCGCGGCCGGACCACGGTGTAGCGCCCGACGCCCAGGCCGTGCGAGGCCAGCAGGCGCTTGGTGAACTCCTTGTCCATGCCCACCGCGCTGGCCAGCACGCCGTTGCCGACGTACGGCACGCCGGAGAGCTCCAACAGGCCCTGCAGGGTGCCGTCCTCGCCCCACGGCCCGTGCAGCAGCGGGAAGACCACGTCCACCTCGCCGAGCGCCTTGGGCGCGGTGCCGGGCTCGCTCCAGACCACCTCGCGGCTGCCGGGGCCGACCGGCAGCGCGACCTGGCCCTCGGTGGACTCGGCGACGTGGTCGACGTCCGGCAGCCGGCCGTCGGTGATGGCCATCCGGGCCGGCTCGTCGCTGACCAGCGCCCAGCGGCCCTCGTGGGTGATGCCGATCGGCAGCACCTCGTACTTGTCGCGGTCGATCGCCTTCAGCACGCTGCCCGCGGTCGAGACCGAGATGGCGTGCTCGGAGCTGCGGCCGCCGAACACGACGGCGACCCGCGGCTTCGCGGACGGGTTCTGGGAGGTCTGTTCGATGCTCATATCGCGACGAAGGGTACCCCGAGGCCCCTCGCCGGGCGGCGACCGACCCGGACCGCCCCTCCTAACGCCGTTCCGGCTTGGCCGAGCGGGACATCAGCGCCTGGAGCGCCTCCTGGGTGGGCCGGCCGTTGTGGACGACGTCCACCACCGCCTCGACGATCGGCATGTCGACGCCGCTGCGCCGGGCCAGGTCGAGCACCGACTCGCAGGACTTGACGCCCTCGGCGGTCTGCCGGGTGGCCGCGATGGTCTCGGCCAGCGACATGCCCCGGCCCAGGTTGGTGCCGAAGGTGTGGTTGCGGGAGAGCGGCGAGGAGCAGGTGGCCACCAGGTCGCCCATGCCCGCCAGCCCGGCGAAGGTGTAGGGGTCGGCGCCGAGCGCCAGTCCCAGCCGGGTGGTCTCGGCGAGCCCGCGGGTGATCAGCGTCGCCTTGGTGTTGTCGCCCAGCCCCATGCCGTCGGCCATGCCGACCGCCAGGCCGATCACGTTCTTGACCGCCCCGCCGAGCTCGCAGCCGATCACGTCGGTGTTGGTGTACGGCCGGAAGTACGGCGTGTGGCAGGCCGCCTGGAGCCGCTTGGCGACCGCCTCGTCGGTGCAGGCGACCACACTGGCGGCCGGCTGCCGGTTGGCGATCTCCCGGGCCAGGTTCGGCCCGCTGACCACGGCGATCCGCTCCGGGCCGACCCCGGCGACCTCGGCGACGACCTCGCTCATCCGCTTGGCGGTGCCGAGTTCGATGCCCTTCATCAGGCTGACCAGGACGGTCTGCGGCTCCAGCAGCGGCGCCCAGGCCGCCAGGTTCTCGCGCAGCGTCTGCGAGGGCACCACCAGCACCGCGAAGTCCGCGCCGGCCAGTGCCTCGGCGGGGTCGGTGGTGGCCCGGACCGAGTCGGGCAGCCGGATGCCGGGCAGGTAGTCCGGGTTGGTGTGGGTGGCGTTGACGGCGTCCGCCAGCTCCTGGCGGCGGCCCCAGAGGGTCACCTCGCAGCCGGCGTCCGCCAGGATCATCGCGAACGCGGTGCCCCAGGAGCCGGTGCCGAACACGGCGCAGCGGGTCACTTGGCGCCCTCCCCGTTCTCGTCGGTGCCCCGGGCCCGGTCCGGTCGGCGGGCCGCCGCGGCGGCGGCCCGCTTCCGGGCGGCCTCGCGCATGTCGTACCGCTCGGCGGGCGGCTCCTCGCCGCGGATGTCGGCCAGCACGGCGGTGATCGCCGCCATGATGTCCTCGGTGGCGTCCCGGAGCACCTGGGAGGTCAGCTCCTGGTCCCGGTACCTGCTCAGGTCGACGGGCGGGCCGGCCGCCACGACCACCCGGTGCCGCGGGAAGAGGTTGAACCTGCTCTTCCCCGAACCGCCCCTGCCGTACGGCGGGATGATCTCGTGGGCGCCCCAGTGGGCGACCGGGATGACCGGCGCGCCGGTCATCAGCGCCACCCGGGCGACACCGCTCTTGCCGGTCATCGGCCACAGGTCCGGGTCCCGGGTGAGCGTGCCCTCCGGGTAGAACTGCACGCACTGTCCCCGGTCGACGGCGTCGATGGCCGCCCGGAACGCCTGCGCCGCGTCGGTCGACTCGCGGAACACCGGGATCTGGCCGGTCTTGCGGAGCATGAAGCCGATGAACGGGACGGAGAACAGCGAGGACTTGCCGAGGATCCGCGGCGGCCGCCCGCTGTTGTACTGCCAGTGCGCGTACACCACGGGGTCGATGATCGAGTTGTGGTTGACCGCGGCGATGAAGCCGCCCTCCTTCGGGAGGTGCTCCCAGCCCCGCCAGTCCGGCTTGACCAGGGCGGTCGTCACCGGCTTCACCAGCACGGCCGCGAAGCGGTACCAGAAGCCGTAGTCGGCGTTGCCGAAGCTGGCGTACGAGCGGCGGGCCACCCCAGGTCCTCCTCATCCGTGCGGCACGCTGGGGTGCCGCGGTCGATCGCGCTTTCCGCGACCTCTCGGGGCACGGGCGCGGAACAGTCTCGCCCGACGGCTCACCGGCTGTCGAGCAACCCCGCCCGCCCGTCGCACGGGCGTGATCAAACGCACGTCCGCACAGCTCGGACGGTCTGGCGAGGGCTCCGGGACCAGCGTCACAATGACGCCGATGACCCAGGACACCGTACGCCCCAGCGAGCCCGTCGCGCCCGCCGCACCCGCCGCCGGGTGGTCGCTGGTGCTGCCGCTCAAGCCACTGGCCCGGGCCAAGTCCCGGCTGGCCCCGTTCGCCGGCCCGCACCGCCCGGACCTCGCACTCTCCTTCGCCCTGGACACCGTCTCCGCCGCGCTGGCCGCGCCCGGGGTCGACCGGGTGCTGGTGGTCACCCGCGACGCCGCGGCCGGCGCGCGGGTGGCCGCGCTCGGCGCCGTGGTGGTCGACGACGAACCCGGCGACGGGCTCAACGAGGCACTGGCGCACGGCGCGGCGGCCGCGCTGGTCCTCGCGCCCCGCGCGCCGTTGGCCGCGCTCTCGGCGGACCTGCCGGCGCTGCGGCCGACCGAGCTCGGACGGGTGCTCGGCGCGGTGCCCGCGACCGGCCGGGCCTTCCTGCCGGACGCCCCGGGGCTGGGCACCACCCTGCTGGCCTGCACCCCGGGCAGCGCGCTCGCTCCCGCGTTCGGGGACGGCTCGCGCGCCCGGCACGCGGCCGGCGGCGCCCGCGAACTGCGGCTGCCCGACGTGCAGTCGGTCCGCCGGGACGTCGACACCGGGGAGGACCTGGCCGAGGCGCTGGCGCTCGGGGTCGGCCCGCACACCCGCACCCTGGCCGTCCGGCTCGGCTATCTGCCGCGGCCGCGCTGAGACGGCGCCCGGCGCTGTCGGCGGCCCTCGCTATGCTGCTGCCATGCAGGCCACCGCGTTCACCTTCGACCCCGCCACCCGGGCCGGCTCCGTGCTGCTCGACGACGGGACCCCGGTTCCGTTCGACGCGGCCGCCTTCGACGCCGGAGGCCTGCGGCTGCTGCGCCCGGGCCAGCGGGTGCGGATCCGCACCGAGGGCACCGGCGAGGCGCGCCGGGTGGTCTTCGTGACGCTGCAGACCTTCCCGGACCCGGCCGCGGGCTGACCCCGGGGAAATCCCGCGAAAAGCGAAGTGGCGCGGGGCGCCCCGCGACCGGATAAGCGGGGGGGGGGGGGCCCCGCGCCCGCAGGGGCGGGGGGGCGGGGGCGGGGGGGCGGAAT
>NZ_JBHVIV010000071.1:33558-46165 GCF_042799475.1 Kitasatospora sp. NPDC057692
GGCCCCCCCGCCCGCGGGGCCCCCCCCGGCCTAGAGCCCCCCCCTCCCGCGGGCGGGCGGGGCCCCCCCCCCCCTCTGGCGGGGGCGGGCGGCGCCGCGGCACTCGAAGGCCGTCCGGCGAGGACGCGCGGCGACTACTTGGCGGAAGTCTTGCGCGCGGTGGTCTTGCGGGTGGCGGTCTTCTTCGCCGGCGCCGTCTTCTTGGCGGTGGCGGTCGCCTTCTTGGCGGTGGCGGTGGTCTTCTTCGCCGGGGTGGCGGCCGTCTTGGTGGCGGTCGCCTTCTTGGCGGCGGCCGCGGTCTTCTTGGTCGCGGTCGCGGTGGTCTTCTTCGCGGCGGCGGTGGTGGTCTTCTTGGTGGCGGTCGCCTTCTTGGCGGCGGCCGCGGTCTTCTTCGCCGGGGCGGCGGCCGTCTTGGTGGCGGTCGCCTTCTTGGCGGCGGCCTTCTTGGCCGGGGTCGCGGCAGCGGCGGCGGCGGCGGTGGCGGCACGCTTGGTGGCGGCCCGCTTGGCGGCCGGGGTGGCGGCGACGCCGCTCTTGCCCGGGGTGAGGGAGCCCTTGGGGGCCTTCTTCACCGAGGGGCCTTCCTTCGGCAGCTTCTTGGCGCCGCTGACCAGGTCCTTGAAGCCCTGGCCCGGGCGGAAGCGGGGCACCGAGGTCTTCTTGACCTTGACCTTCTCGCCGGTCTGCGGGTTGCGGGCGAAGCGCGCGGAGCGCTCCACCTTCTCAAAGGTGCCGAAACCGGTGACCGAAACGCGGTCGCCGGCCACGACGGCGCGCACCATGGTGTCGAGCACTGCGTCGACGGCCTCTGCGGCAGCCTTGCGACCGCCCAGCTGCTCGGCCACCGCTTCGACAAGCTGAGCCTTGTTCACGTCTTCCCCTTCGGAAACGGGCGCCGGATGATTCCATCCGTTCATTTCGCACGTTAGGTATGTATCTGCGGACTTTCAATTACCAAACGCGCGAATCACCCTAGTGTCGCAATGGATTTGCGCGTCGGCGACCTCAGTCGACGGGCGGGCGCCCCTCGTCGAGGTCCTGCACAAAGCGACTCAACCGCCGCGCCGCCCCCGGAAGATCGCGCTTGGCGGTCTCGGTGACGATGAGCAGTTGACGGGTGAGAGCGGTCTTTGCATCGGCAGACACGTTCAGCGCATGCACGCGGTCGTGAGCTTGCTTCAACCGCTCGGCCACAAGCGCGAAGAGCGCTGCGACTTCCGGGTCGTCCGGCCCCTCAGCAGCTGAGGTTGCGGCGTACGGCCGATCGTCAATTCGGCGTTCGGATCCCCGGCCCGTGGACTCCGGTGACGCGGGTTGGCCGCCCGCGTACGGAGGTTCATGGTGCCGGTGCATGCACTGATTGTGCCATCTACGCGCAGTTGTGCATGCTGCGGGGCCCTCTGTCGCAAAACCGAATCCCCAATCCGGGGGCGGCGGGCGGGCACAACTCCCGCCCCGGAACGGCGGATGGCCCGCCCCCCCGAGGGGGAGCGGGCCATCCGGCGGTTCGTCAGAATGCTTGTTCAGAACGGGATCTCAGGCCACCGGCAGGGTACGCGGCTTGAACGAGGGGCGACGCGCTTCGAACGCGGCGATGTCGGCCTCGTTCGACAGGGTGATGCTGATGTCGTCCAGGCCGTTGAGCAGCCGCCACCGCACGTTGTCGTCCAGCTCGAAGGGAGCCGTGACCCCCTCGGCGCGCACCTCGCGGGCCTCCAGGTCGACGGTGATCTCGGCGGCCGGGTCGGCCTCGGTCAGCTCCCAGAGCCGCTCGACGGTCTCCTGCGGGAGGACCACGGTCAGCAGGCCGTTCTTCAGCGAGTTGCCGCGGAAGATGTCGGCGAAGCGCGAGGAGACGACCGCGTGGAAGCCGTAGTTCTGCAGGGCCCAGACGGCGTGCTCCCGGGAGGAGCCGGTGCCGAACTCGGGGCCGGCCACCAGAACGGTGGCGCCCCGGCGCTCGGGCCGGTTGAGGACGAAGGACTCGTCCTTGCGCCAGGCCTCGAACAGCCCGTCCTCGAAACCGGAACGGGTGACCTTCTTGAGCCAGTGGGCGGGGATGATCTGGTCGGTGTCGACGTTGCTGCGGCGCAGCGGCACGGCCCGGCCGGTGTGGGTGGTGAACTTCTCCATGCTGCTCAGACCTCCACGGCGGCGTCGGCCACCAGATCGGCGGGGGCCGCCAGCCGGCCCAGGACGGCGGTCGCGGCGGCGACCTGCGGGGAGACCAGGTGGGTGCGCCCGCCCTTGCCCTGGCGGCCCTCGAAGTTGCGGTTCGAGGTCGAGGCGCAGCGCTCGCCGGGGGCGAGCTGGTCGGGGTTCATGCCCAGGCACATCGAGCAGCCCGCGTGCCGCCACTCGGCGCCGGCCGCGGTGAACACCTTGTCCAGGCCCTCCTCGACGGCCTGCAGGGCGACCCGCACGGAGCCGGGGACGACCAGCATCCGCACGCCGTCGGCGACCCGGCGGCCGCGCAGCAGGTCGGCGGCGGCGCGCAGGTCCTCGATCCGGCCGTTGGTGCAGGAGCCGACGAAGACCGCGTCGACCGCGACCTCGCGCAGCGGGGTGCCGGCCTCCAGGCCCATGTAGGCCAGGGCGTTCTCGGCGGCGATCCGCTCCTGCGGGTCGGCGAAGGAGGCCGGGTCCGGGACGGCGGAGCCCAGCGGGGCGCCCTGGCCCGGGTTGGTGCCCCAGGTCACGAACGGGGTCAGCTCGGTGGCGTCGATGAAGATCTCGTGGTCGAAGACCGCGTCCTCGTCGGTGGCCAGGGTCTCCCAGTACGCGACGGCGGCGTCCCAGTCCTCGCCCTGCGGGGCGTGCGGGCGGCCCTTGAGGTACTCGAAGGTGGTCGCGTCGGGGGCGATCATGCCGGCCCGGGCGCCCGCCTCGATGGACATGTTGCAGACGGTCATCCGGGCCTCCATGGAGAGGCCGCGGATCGCCGAGCCGCGGTACTCCAGGACGTAGCCCTGGCCGCCGCCGGTGCCGATCCGGGCGATGATCGCCAGGATGAGGTCCTTGGCGGTGACGCCCTCGGGCAGCTCGCCCTCGACGGTGATCGCCATGGTGCGGAAGGGGGCCAGCGGCAGGGTCTGGGTGGCCAGCACGTGCTCGACCTGGCTGGTGCCGATGCCGAACGCCAGCGCGCCGAAGGCGCCGTGGGTGGAGGTGTGGGAGTCGCCGCAGACCACGGTGGTGCCGGGCTGAGTGAGGCCCAGCTGCGGGCCGACCACGTGCACGACGCCCTGCTCGACGTCGCCCAGCGAGTGGATCCGGACGCCGAACTCGGCCGCGTTCTTGCGCAGGGTCTCCAGCTGGACCCTGGAGACCGGGTCGGCGATCGGCTTGTCGATGTCGAGGGTCGGGGTGTTGTGGTCCTCGGTGGCGATCGTGAGATCGGTGCGGCGGACCGTGCGCCCGGCCAGCCGGAGACCGTCGAAGGCCTGCGGGCTGGTCACCTCGTGGAGCAGGTGCAGGTCGATGAAGAGCAGGTCGGGCTCGCCCTCCGCGCGCCGCACGACGTGGTCGTCCCAGACCTTCTCTGCGAGTGTCCGTCCCATCGGATTCCCTCCAGCCGGCCGCGTTGCCGGCCTTCTCGTGTCGTCGAGGTCGGAGCTGTCGCCGCCCTGGGCGGCGCACGTCGCGCGACCTGCACACCGGATCGGTGTCCACGATGCGGACACCTCGACGGGGCCGCATCCTGGATGTCTCCCGGGCTGCTGCATCCAGAGTGGCGCTTTTCGCCGAAGATTGAACTTGCGTCTCGCGGAATGAGACTGCAGTCTTAGCGCATGGACAACTCTAGCGGCGTCGGCGTGCTCGACAAGGCCGCTCTGGTGCTCAGCGCACTGGAGTCGGGCCCCGCCACGTTGGCGGGGCTGGTCGCCGCCACCGGTCTGGCGCGCCCCACGGCCCACAGACTCGCCGTCGCACTCGAACACCACCGCCTGGTCACCAGGGACATGCAGGGACGGTTCATCCTCGGCCCCCGCCTGTCCGAACTCTCCGCCGCGGCGGGCGAGGACCGACTGCTCGCCACCGCGGGCCCGGTCCTGACCCATCTGCGCGACGTCACCGGCGAGAGCGCACAGCTCTACCGCCGGCAGGGCGAGATGCGGATCTGCGTCGCCGCCGCCGAGCGGCTCTCCGGTCTGCGGGACACCGTCCCGGTCGGCAGCACCCTGCCGATGAAGGCCGGCTCGGCCGCCCAGGTCCTGCTGGCCTGGGAGGAGCCCGAGCGGCTGCACCGCGGTCTCCAGGGCGCCCGTTTCACCGCCACCGCGCTCAGCGGCGTCCGGCGGCGCGGCTGGGCGCAGTCGATCGGCGAGCGCGAGCCGGGCGTGGCGTCCGTCTCCGCGCCGGTCCGCGGCCCCTCCAACCGCGTCGTGGCCGCCGTCTCGGTCTCCGGCCCGATCGAGCGCCTGACCCGCCACCCGGGCCGGCTGCACGCCCAGGCCATCATCGAGGCGGCCAACCGCCTCACCGAGGCCCTGCGCCGTAGCTGACCCCACCCCGCCCACCCGTTCCCCACTCCCCCCACTCCCCCCGCTCCCCCACGGACGACCGAAAGAAGGGCCCCGCTCGGTGTCGAGCGGGGCCCTTCGGGTCGGTGCGGGAATTCCCCGGTCCGGAAAAGCAAAAAGACCCCGGGGAACCGGGGTCTTCCTCTATTTCTGGCTGGGGTACCAGGACTCGAACCTAGACTAAATGAACCAGAATCACTCGTGCTGCCAATTACACCATACCCCAACAAAGCAATCAGCCGATGAGCAGACCCATCGGCTTCTTGCCTCGGTACCCCCGACCGGATTCGAACCGGCGCTACTGCCGTGAGAGGGCAGCGTGCTAGGCCGCTACACAACGGGGGCTTTCCAGGCGGTTCCTCGCGGAACCAGTACCCCCGACCGGATTCGAACCGGCGCTACTGCCGTGAGAGGGCAGCGTGCTAGGCCGCTACACAACGGGGGCTTGTTCTTGAATTGTACGGTCCGGATGGACCGCGGTACTGCGCTGGGGTACCAGGACTCGAACCTAGACTAAATGAACCAGAATCACTCGTGCTGCCAATTACACCATACCCCACCAGAGTTGAACCCCTGTCGGGGCCCTGCTCGGGCTTGCGCCTCCCGCTCCGGCTCCGGCGGGGGTTTCACTCCCTCGTCGTTGCCCTCCCGGGCGGCGCAGAAAGAACATTACCCGACGTCCGCCCCGGCTCCAAAATCGATAACCCCAGGCAGCGGGCAGGGGGCCGTCCGGTGACGTCCGGGAGGGCCGCGGGCCCGGTGCGCGACCGGGCCCGCGGGCGGGGTCAGGCCCCTGGGAGAGCCGCCAGAGCGGCGGTCAGCCGGCGCAGCGTCTCGGGGCGTCCGAGCAGCTCCATCGACTCGAACAGCGGCGGGGAGACCCGCCGGCCGGTCACCGCGACCCGCAGCGGGGTGAAGGCGAACTTGGGCTTGATGCCCAGGCCGTCCACCAGGGCCTCGCGCAGCGCGGCCTGGATCGGCTCGGGCCCGAAGTCGCCGAGCGCCTCCAGCGCCCGGATGCTCGCCTCCAGCACCGGCCGGGCGTCCGCGGTGAGCACCTTGGCGGCGTCGTCCGGGTCGACGGCGAAGTCCTCGGGCGCGACGAACAGGAACCCGGCCATGCCGACGATCTCGCCGAGCACCACCATCCGCTCCTGGGTGAGCGGCGCCGCCTTCGCCAGCAGCTCCAGCTGCGCGGCGGTCGGCTCGGCCGGCAGCAGGCCGGGCGCCTGCAGGTACGGCACCAGGCGGCGGACGAAGTCCTCCGGGGCCAGCCGGCGCAGGTGCTCGGCGTTGATCGCCTCGCACTTCTTCAGGTCGAAGCGGGCCGGGTTGGAGTTGACCTTGGCGATGTCGAAGGCCGCGACCAGCTCGTCCACCGTGAAGACGTCGCGGTCCTCGGCGAGCGACCAGCCGAGCAGCGACAGGTAGTTGAGCAGCCCCTCGGGGATGAAGCCGCGCTCCCGGTACAGGTTGAGCGAGGCCTGCGGGTCGCGCTTGGAGAGCTTCTTGTTGCCCTCGCCCATGACGTAGGGCAGGTGGCCGAAGCGCGGGGTGCCGCCGGCCCCGACGCCGATGTCGGCGAGCGCGGCGTAGAGCGCGATCTGGCGCGGGGTCGAGGAGAGCAGGTCCTCGCCGCGCAGCACGTGGGTGATGCCCATCAGGGCGTCGTCCACCGGGTTGACCAGGGTGTAGAGCGGTGCGCCGTTGGCCCGGACGATGCCGTAGTCGGGGACGTTCTCCGGCTCGAAGGAGAGCCGGCCGCGCACCAGGTCGTCGAAGGCGATGGCGGTGTCCGGCATCCGGAAGCGCAGGATCGGCTCGCGCCGCTCCAGCCGGTACACGGCGACCTGGTCGGCCGTCAGGTCGCGGCAGTGCCCGTCGTAGCCGGACGGCTTCCCGGCGGCGCGGGCCGCCTCGCGGCGGGCGTCCAGCTCCTCGGTGGAGCAGTAGCAGTGGTAGGCGTGGCCGGCCTCGTGCAGCCGGCGGGCGACGTCCGCGTAGACGTCCATCCGCTGCGACTGGCGGTACGGGGCGTGCGGGCCGCCGACCTCCGGGCCCTCGTCCCAGTCGAAGCCGAGCCACTTCATCGCGTCGAGCAGCTGCTCGTAGGACTCCTCGGAGTCCCGGGCCGCGTCGGTGTCCTCGATCCGGAACACCAGCGTGCCGCCGTGGTGGCGGGCGAAGGCCCAGTTGAACAGGGCGGTGCGGACCAGGCCCACGTGCGGGTTGCCGGTCGGGGACGGGCAGAAGCGCACCCGCACGGCCGGCGCGTCAGCCACGCTTGACCACCTTGTTGGCCAGGGTGCCGATGCCCTCGATGGTGACCGCGACCTCGTCGCCGATGTTGACCGGGCCCACCCCGGCGGGCGTGCCGGTCAGCACGACGTCGCCCGGCAGCAGCGTCATGGCCTCGGAGATGTGCACGATCAGCTCGGCCACCGAGCGGACCATCTGCGAGGTGCGGCCGGCCTGCCGGAGCTCGCCGTTGACCGTGCAGGTGACGGCGAGGTCGGACGGGTCGAGGTCGGTCTCGATCCACGGGCCGAGCGGGCAGGCGGTGTCGAAGCCCTTGGCGCGGGCCCACTGCCCCTCGCGCTGCTGGACGTCGCGCGCGGTGACGTCATTGGCGCAGGTGTAGCCGAGGATCACCTCGGGGACCCGCTCCAGCGGCACCTCGCGGCACATCCGGCCGATCACCACGGCCAGTTCGGCCTCGGGCTGGACGTCCGAGGAGAACGGCGGGTAGGCGATGCTCTCGGTCGGGCCGATCACCGAGGTGGACGGCTTGAAGAAGGTGAGCGGGACGTCCGGGACGGCGTTGCCCAGCTCGGCGGCGTGCTCGGCGTAGTTGCGGCCGACCGCGACGATCTTGTTGGGCAGCATCGGGCTGAGCAGCCGGACGTCCTGGAAGCGGTAGCTCTCGCCGGTCGGCTGGGGCTGGCCGAACGGGTGGCCGGCCAGGGCGTGGACCACCAGCGACTCCGGCCGGGCCGGGTCCCCCTCGACCACACCGAAGGAGACGCCGCCCGCGGCAGGGCTCCCTTCCCGGACGGAAAACCTGGCAATGCGCACGGCTGGGCTACCCCTCGCTTCGACGGCCGCCCGGGGCGCGCCCGGGCGCTGGTGGGTGCCGGGTCCACTGCGGACCCGGCCCCGCTCGATCGCTGCCAGGCTATCGCGCGGTCCCCGGCCCGACCTGCTCCGAAACAGCCCGCTCCATGGCGAACGGGCGCCGCCACCGGGGTGACGGCGCCCGTCGGGGCGTATGCGGAACGCCTCAGTCCCGCGGGACGTTCACCACCGGGGCGACCGCCAGCTGGGTGCGGCGCGGGTTGGCGGTGGCGGACGGCAGCTCGGTCGCGTAGGTCGCCACGTCCGCGGACGTGCGGGCGCCGGGGATCCGGCCGAAGTCCTCGACCGAGGCCAGCGTCGTCCGGCGCGGGTTCGCGGTGGAGCGGCTGGTCGGCGTGGAGCTGGTGGCCGTGTTCGCCTGGGACATCTCGTCAGCACCTCAAGGTCGCGGCCGGGCGACCGACCGCGATCGGCTCCCGGCCTGAGTGATTCGGGGAGATTCTGGGCAGGCTGATCGAGGCCGTGCTCCGGATACAGCAAGGTTACGGATCTCTTTCCACAGTCACCGTGACCAAAGCTACACATTCATCTGTGATTTTCGCCACAAATCACGGAACATATCCCAGATATCCGACATATCGCCGCATCGCCCTTTACCGGCATATCGGAAATATCGGTCATACCCGAAGCTCCGCCCATCGCGTTGATCTCGACCCGGGTTGGCATGTATCCGGCGAGTGTCCGAAAAAGGCGGTATTCGGGTCTGTTTGCCGCACAGTCGGTGAGATCCCGCGCGCGGTGAGTAGTGCCGTCCGATGTGCCCCGTCCGCCCTTGTTGGGATTCCCCGGCTGTGCTGGAATGCCACGGACCGTGGGTAGGGAGCTGTCCACCCCGGTGACCCGCTCTCCCGGACCGGCCGGGGTGCGGATGGAAACTCGACACCGTCCAGGCCGCGGCAACGCGGTGGGACGCCCGGTCCAGAGGTTGCGACGCCAGTGCAGGGACGTTTCAAAAGGGGTAGCGGCGCCGCGGGTGACCCGGAGTCGCGTGAACCCGCGGCAGCCCCCCAGCCGGCGGCGGCCCCCGGCAGCCCGGCCGAACCGGCGCCCGACGTGATCGGCGGGCCGGAGGAGGACGGCGGCGAGCGGAAGTCGACCCGCGGCAAGCTCCGCAGCTCCCTGACCCGCCGGCGCGCCAAGGGCATGAGCCGCCTCGCCATGCGCAACTGGCGGATCCGCAGCAAGCTGATCGCCCTGCTCGCGCTCCCGGTCCTGGTCGCGCTGGTCCTCGGTGGCCTGCGCATCCAGACCTCGCTCGAAACCTCGCAGCAGCTGGCCCAGATGGCCAACCTCTCGGACCTCGCCAAGAAGGCGACCGACCTCGCCAACGCCCTGCAGAACGAGCGGGACATCAGCGCGGGCCCGATCACCGCCAAGATCAACGTGCCGAACGCGCCGCTGGACGACGACATCGTCGCCGCCCGCAAGGTCACCGACGATCTCAGCCGCACCTTCACCGCGTCCTCGGACAAGTTCGAGAACCTGGAGCTCTCCGGCGGCAAGGCGCTGCTCTTCCAGATCCGCAAGGACCTGAACTCGGTCTCCGACGCGCGCGGCAACCCGTACCAGAACAACCAGAACATCCAGGCCACGATCACCGCGTACGACGTGATCATCCGCGACCTGCTGTCGATCACCCAGGACATCGCGCTCGCGTCCAACAACCGCGAGCTGGTCCGCGCGACCCGCGCCCTGCAGCAGTTCTCGCTCGCCAAGAACGCCACCTCCCAGCAGCGCGCGCTGATCAGCGCCGCGCTCGCCAACCCGGGCGGCCCCGACCTCAGCCTGAGCGACGAGTCCTTCGGCATCCGCCTGCGCGCGTCCTACGACAACGCGCTCCAGGGCTTCAACAACATCTACACCTCGCGCGACCTGGACAACCTGCGCGGCCAGCTGAGCTACAACTCGGTGGTCGCCGCGGCCGACCGCTACGCGCGCTCGATCCTCCAGCAGAGCGGCATCCACCAGAGCGAGGTCGTCAGCTACAAGGACTGGTACGAGCAGTCCACCGCCAAGATCGCCGCCGAGCGCCGCATCGAGTCCAAGCTCATCAAGGACCTCGACGGCAAGGCCCAGGAGCTGCAGTCCCAGGCCGACACCGAGGCCCTGATCATCGGTGCCGCCGTCGCGCTCGTGCTGCTCGTCGCCCTCGGCGGCGCCGGTCTGATCGCCCGCTCGATGGTGCGCTCGCTGACCCGTCTGCAGTCCGCGGCCGAGGACGTCGCCGAGCGGCGGCTGCCCGAGCTGGTCAAGACGCTCTCCGAGACCGACCCGCACGACGTGGACGTCGCCGTCGAGCCGGTCGGCGTCGACTCCGCGGACGAGATCGGCCACGTGGCGCACGCGTTCGACATGGTGCACAGCGAGGCCGTCCGCCTCGCCGCCGAGCAGGCCCTGCTGCGCGGCAACATCAACGCGATGTTCACCAACCTCTCGCGCCGCAGCCAGGGCCTCATCCAGCGCCAGCTGTCGCTCATCTCCGAGCTGGAGAGCCGCGAGGCCGACCCGGACCAGCTGGCCAACCTCTTCAAGCTGGACCACCTCGCGACCCGCATGCGCCGCAACGGCGAGAACCTCCTCGTCCTCGCCGGCGAGGACCCGGGCCGCCGCTGGACCCGCCCCGTCCCGCTGGTCGACGTGCTCCGCGCCGCCGCCTCCGAGGTGGAGCAGTACGAGCGCATCGAGCTCGCCGCCGTGCCGTCGGCCGAGGTCGCCGGCCGCGTCGTCAACGACCTCGTCCACCTGCTCGCCGAGCTGCTGGAGAACGCCACCTCGTTCTCCAGCCCGCAGACCCGCGTCCGGGTCACCGGCCACGCGCTGCCGGACGGCCGGGTGCTGGTCGAGATCCACGACACCGGCATCGGCCTGAGCCCCGACGACCTCGCCGAGATCAACGAGCGCCTCGCCAACCCGCCGACGGTGGACGTCTCCGTCTCCCGCCGCATGGGCCTCTTCGTGGTCGGCCGCCTGTCGCTGCGCCACGGCATCCGCATCCAGCTGCGCCCCAGCGATTCCGGCGGCACCACCGCGCTGGTCATGCTCCCGGTGGACGTCACCAACTCCGCCGACCGCCGCGGCCCCGGCCGTCCCGGCGGCGGCCAGCCCAAGCAGCAGCGCGGGGTCGCCCCGACGCCGCGCCAGCAGCGCCAGGTCCCGGCCGGCCAGGGCGGCCAGGGCGGCCGCACCGGCGGCCCCGCGGCGCTCGGCCAGGGTCCGGCGGGCGGTGCCCCGCAGGGCCGGCCGCAGCTCGGCAAGGGCGGCCCCGGTCCGTCCGGCGGCCCGAGCGGTCAGGGCGGTCCCGGTGCGGGCGGCGGCCTGCCGACCCGTCAGGTCGGCCAGTCGCTGCGCGAGAACGCCTCGCCGCAGGGCGGCCGTCCGGGTGCGCCCGGCCAGCAGGGTCCCAGCCAGCCCGCGTCCAACCAGCAGGGTCCCGGCCAGCAGGGTCCCAGCCAGCCGGCGTCCGGCCAGCAGGGCGGTCTGCCGCAGCGCACCCCCGGCCGGCAGGCCCCGCAGCAGGGCGGCCCCGGTGGTCTGCCCCGCCGCGGCCCGCAGCAGGGCGCCCCGCAGCAGGGCGGCCAGCAGCAGGGCGGCCCGGGCGGACGCCGCCCCGGCCAGGAGCGTCCGCAGGGCGACGGCGTCCCCGCCGCCCGCGGCGGCGAGCAGCCCCAGCACGGCTGGGCCGACCAGTCGGGCCGTCCGGGCGCGCCGCAGGGCGCCCGCCCCGGCGAGCGTCCGCAGGAGGGCCTGCCGCAGCGTCAGCGGCCCGGCCAGGGCCGTCCGCCGCAGGGCGCACAGGGCCCGCAGGGTCCCCAGGGACCGCAGCAGGGCCAGGGCGGCCGTCCGCAGCGGCCCGCGCCGGGTGACCGGCAGCAGTCGCTCCAGGAGACCCAGCCGCTGCCGAAGGTCCAGCCGGCCCAGCCGCTGCCCGCGGCCGAGCCCGCCCCGGTGGAGAGCACCCAGCAGTTCGCACGCCCCCGGTTCGAGGCCAGCGACATCGACCCGCGCGACCCGCTGGGCCTCGGCCTGGTGGAGCCGGTGCTGCCGGCCATGCCCAACCCGGTCCGTCCGGAGCAGGCCGCCCGCCCGCAGCAGCCGCAGACCCCGCAGCGGCCGGTCCAGCAGCAGCCGCCCGTCCGGCAGGAGCCGATGGCGCTGCCCACCGGGCCGTCCGACGGCGGGGCGCCGGCCGGGCAGGGCCGGCCGCGCGAGGAGGGCCGCCCGGCCCAGCAGCAGAGCCGGCCGCGCCCCTACCAGCCGCGCCGCCCCGGGACCACCGCCCCGGGTCACGAGCCGCAGGGGCCGGCCCCGCAGGCCGACCGTCCGCAGGCCGCCCGGGCCCCGCAGCAGCCGCAGGCCCAGCAGCAGGCGCCGCAGGGCGCGCAGCCCCAGGCCCAGGCCCAGCCGCAGCAGCAGGCCGCGCAGCCGCAGCCCGGTGACGCCCCGTGGCGCCCGTCCGCCAACGACGAGCGCTGGCGCCGGGCCGAGCAGGTCCGCGAGCCGTCGACCAGCGGTGTCACCATGTCGGGCCTCCCCCGGCGCACCCCGCAGGCCAACCTGGTCTCCGGGACCGCCGAGGCGTCCCCGCTGACCGGCCCGCAGGTCTCCCGCGCGCCCGAGGAGGTCCGCGGCCGCCTCACCAACCTGCGTCGCGGCATCCAGCAGGGCCGCCGGGCCGGTGCCGAGCAGGCGGCCGGCCAGGCGCCGGGCGGCCAGGGGCAGGCCGACCAGGGCCAGAGCACCCAGGGACAGGGCAACCAGGCCGGTTTCCACCATGGTGCCCAGCAGCCCGGGTTCGATAGTTTCGGGGGCCGGACCGACGGCAACGCCGCAGATCATCAGGAGCGTTGAGTTGAATCAGATGAGCCAGGCCGCACAGAACCTGAACTGGCTGATCACCAATTTCGTGGACAACACCCCCGGGGTGTCGCACACGGTGGTGGTCTCCGCGG
>NZ_JBHVIV010000072.1:0-46095 GCF_042799475.1 Kitasatospora sp. NPDC057692
GATCTCCTCCATCGACGTCGTCGGCCACGAGTTCGGCCACGGCATCGACCAGTTCACCCCCGGCGGCGCCAACAACGAGAACGGCCTGGGCGAGGCCACCGGCGACATCTTCGGCGCGCTCACCGAGGCCTACGCCAACCAGACCTCCCCGTACGACGCCCCGGACTACCTCGTCGGCGAGATGATCAACCTGGTCGGCAGCGGCCCGATCCGCAACATGTACAACCCCTCGCAGGTCAGCAACAACCCCAACTGCTACTCCTCCTCCATCCCGAGCACCGAGGTCCACGCGGCCGCCGGCCCGCTGAACCACTGGTTCTACCTGCTCGCCGAGGGCTCCAACCCCGGCGGCGGCAAGCCCACCAGCCCCACCTGCAACAACTCCACGGTCACCGGCGTCGGCATCAAGGACGCCGGCCGGATCTTCTACGGCGGCATGCTGCTCAAGACCAGCGGCATGACCCACAAGAAGTACCGCACCACCACCCTGACCGCCGCCAAGAACCTCGACCCCAGCTGCAACCTGTTCAACCGCACCAAGGCCGCCTGGGACGCGATCAGCATCCCCGCCCAGACCGGCGAGCCGAGCTGCACCGGCGGCCAGACCAACGAGTTCTCGCTGTCGCTGAACCCGGGCTCCGGCTCGGTCCAGCCCGGCTCCTCGGCCACCGCGACGGTCAACACCCAGGTGACCCAGGGCGGCGCCCAGAGCGTCAACCTGACCGCCTCCGGCGCCCCGAGCGGCGCGAGCGTCAGCTTCAGCCCGTCCTCGGTGCAGACCGGCGCCTCCGCCACGATGACCGTCTCCACCAGCGCGACCACCGCGCCGGGCACGTACGTCATCACGGTCACCGCCACCGGCCAGGCCACCCACACCGCGCAGTACACGCTGACGGTCGGCGGCGGCAACCCCGGCGGCAGCGCCCCCGACATCAGCGTCGCCAACGTCCAGGCGCACCTGACCCAGCTCAACACCATCGCCTCGCAGAACGGCGGCAACCGGCGTACCGGCACCTCCGGCTACAGCCAGTCGCTGGCCTACGTGAAGGCGAAGCTCCAGGCGGCCGGCTACCAGGTCAGCGAGCAGACCTGCTCCACCTGCACCTACACCGCCAACAACCTGATCGCCGACTGGCCGGGCGGCCCCGCCGACCAGGTCACCATGTTCGGCGCGCACCTGGACGGCGTCAGCGCCGGCCCGGGCATCAACGACAACGGCTCCGGCTCGGCCGTGCTGCTGGAGACCGCGCTCGTCCTCGCGCAGCAGAACCCGACCCTGACCCGGCACGTCCGGTTCGCCTGGTGGACGGGCGAGGAGCAGGGCCTGCAGGGCTCCAAGCACTACGTGAGCCAGCTGAGCTCGACCCAGCGCAGCGCGATCAAGGGCTACTACAACTTCGACATGGTCGGCTCGCCCAACGCCGGCTACTTCATCAACAACGTCAACTCCGCCACCTCGGCGCCGATGAAGGCGTACTGGGACTCGCTGAACCTCCAGCCGGAGGAGAACGTCGAGGGCCAGGGCCGCTCGGACGACGCCTCGTTCCAGTCGGCCGGCATCCCGACCTCGGGCTACGCGGCGGGCGCCAGCGCCACCAAGACCAACGCCCAGGCGTCGAAGTGGGGCGGCACGGCGGGCCGGGCGTACGACTCCTGCTACCACTCGTCGTGCGACACCACCAGCAACATCAACGCCACCGTGCTGGACCGCAGCGCCGACGGCGTCGCCTACACCCTGTGGAAGACCTCGGTGGGCAGCGGCCCGATCCCGACCAACGACTTCTCGGTCTCGGTCAACCCCTCCACCGGCAACGCCAAGCCGGGTGACTCCCTCAGCGCCACGGTGGGCACCCAGACCACCTCCGGCTCCGCCCAGACGGTGAACCTCGCCGTCTCCGGCGCGCCGGCCGGTGTGACCGTCTCGGTCAGCCCGTCCTCGGTGCAGTCCGGCGGCTCCGCGACGCTCAGCATCGCGGTCGGCTCGTCGGTCCCGAACGGGACGTACAACCTGACCGTGACCGGTACCGGTTCGGTCAGCCACACCAGCAGCTACTCGCTGGTGGTCTCCTCCGACCCGGGCCCCGGTGGCGGCACCTGGACCCCGGGCACCACGTACCAGGCGGGCGACGTCGTCACCTGGAACGGGGTCAGCTACCGGTGCCTCCAGGGCCACACGGCCCAGGTGGGCTGGGAGCCCAACATCGTCCCGGCCCTCTGGCAGGCGATCTGAGCGGACCGGATCGTCTCCGGGACGGGATAAGGGCGGTGCCGCGGTTCGTCGAGGGGGACGGATCGCGGCACCGCCGCATGTTCAGCGCCGGACGTTAGGCGCCGGACGTTCAGTGCCGACTGTTCACCGCCGCGTGTTCAGCGCCGTGTGTTCAGCGCCGGGACCTACCGGGCGGGCGGCCCATGCCGCCAGCGGCGCGACGAGCAGGGCCACCACGGCGCAGCCCGCGGCCAGCGTTCCGTAGCCGCCGGCCGCCACCACCGGGCCGGAGAGCAGTCCCCCGGTGCAGCCCGCGACCGAGAGTCCCACGTCGGCCAGGCCCTGGGTGGCCGCCCGGCGGGCGGGCGGCGCGGCGGCGGTGACGACGGCGGTCCCGCCGACCAGCCCCAGGTTCCAGCCCACGCCCGCCAGCAGCAGGGCCGCCGCGAGGACCGGCACCGAGTCCGCCGGCGCGAGGCCGGCCAGCAGGGCGGCGGCGGAGAGCGTGACGCCGGAGGCGGCGGCCACCGGGAGCGCGCCCCAGCGGTCGACCAGCAGTCCGCTGAGCGGGGACGGCAGGAACATCGCGGCGATGTGCAGCGAGACGACCAGGCCGATCGCGCCGGTGCCGTGGCCGTTGGCGGCCAGGTGGACCGGGGTCATGGTCATCAGGGCGACCTTCGGCAGCTGGCCGAGCACCATGATCCCCAGGCCGGTGGCCACACCCGGCGTCCGGACCGGGTCCCGGGCCGCCCGGTCGGCCGGTTCCGCCGCGGACGCCGGGGCGGGCGCTTCCGCCGCGGACGCCGGGGCGGGCGGGAGTGCCCCGGCCCGGGCCTCCCGGAGCGGATCGGGCCGCAGCAGGGCGCCGAGCACGACGGCCGCCACCGCGTACCCGACGGCCGCCAGCACGAACGGCGCGGCCGTACGGGGAATCCCCCAGTCCTCGGCCGGCCCGCCGACGAGGGCCACCAGGTTGGGCCCGGCCACCGCACCGAAGGTCGCGGCCAGCAGGACCCGGCTGACGGCCCGGCCGCGCCGCTCCGGGGCGGCCAGATCGGCGCCCGCGTACCGGGCGAGCAGGTTGGTGGCGGTGCCCGCCCCGTAGACCACCAGGGCGGGCAGCAGCAGGGCCACCCGGTCGGCGGCGACCGCGACCACCACACCGACGCTGCCCAGGGCGCCGACCGCGTACCCGAGTCCGAGCCCCGCCCGGCGCCCCCCGGACTGGCAGAGCCGCCCGAGGCCCAGCGCGCCGAGCATCGACCCGCCGGTGAACAGGGCGGTGGGCAGGCCGGCCAGTCCGGTCGAGCCGAGCATCTCCTCGGCGATCAGGGAGCCCACCACGACCCCGGCGGTCAGCCCGACGCCGCTCACCAGCTGGGAGGCCACCAGGACGGCCAGCACCCTTCGCTGCGCCGGGTGTTCGGGCGGGTTCCGGGGCCCGGCGACGACCTGCGGGGAGACCGTCATGCCGCCGCCGTCGGGCGCAGCGCCGAGATCTCCTCCAGCGACATGCCCAGTTCCTCGCTGAGGTAGCGGACGATGGTCCAGTGCTCCGGCGCGCCCTCGTCGAAGGGCCCGAACTCTCGGCAGTAGAGCGGGATCCAGCGCAACGCCTGCTCGGCGGCCTGCTCCCGGCCGGGCTCCTCCTGGTACGCCTCGTACGGGATGCCGCGGTGGTGGACGAAGTACCGGCCCGGCAGGCGCTCCTCGCACAGGGCGCGGTACTCGCGGGTCTGCAGGATGAGGTAGTGCCAGATCTCGTCGATGTGCTGCTCGACCGGCAGGAAGAGGCCGGCGAGCTCCTCGCGGTGGCGGGAGACCAGGTAGAGGTAGCGCAGGCACTCGGTCACCTGCCGCTCGGCGTCGGCGGGCGCGGCGCCGGTGCGCCCGGTCGTGTACGCCACCACCTCGGCGTGGAGGTCCTCGCCGAGCAGGGCCCTGAGGTCCTCGGCGGTGACCGGGGGCCGGCCGGCGTTCATCGGGCGCCTCCACGGGTTTCCCCGGCGGTCGGTGTCGGGGTCTGGGTCTGGGTCTGGGTCTGGGTCTGGGTCCGGGCGAGCCAGGCGTACTTGCCCGAGGCTCCGATCGGCAGGTGCTCGTGGTGCTCGACCCGGCACGGCCGACCGATCAGCCGTTCGGCCTCGCCGGCCAGGGTGTCCGCCTCGGCCGCCGTCAACGGGGCTCCGTCGAAGGTGGTGCAGCGGAGCACGGCCGCCTCCCCCCGGCCCGTCACGTCCAGCCGGTGGAGGAAGGTCCGTGGGGTGACCGCGGCGACCACCTCGTCGAGGTCGCCCTGGGCGACCGGGCCCCCGGGGGTGGGGAGCAGTTCCTTCTCCCGGCCGCAGAACCGGGCGATGCGTCCGGGGTCGGTGCTGCCGTCCAGGGTCCGGACGCAGTCCCCCGAGCGGTAGCGGACCAGCGGCATCCAGGGGTTGCGCACGCTGGTGACGATCAGGCTGTGGATCCCGCTCCCCGGGGCGACGGGGAGGAGTTCGACGCTCATCCCGTCGAGGTGGGGCAGGTACCGGCCGCTGCGGTCGCTGAAGTAGAGGTAGCCGAGCTCGGTGCTGCCGAACAGGTCGACGATCGGGCAGTCGAAGTGCTCGCGCAGGTACCGGGCGACGTTCGCGGGGGTGTGCTCGTAGGCGTGGACGATGCTCGCCGGCGGCGGGAAGTCCGCCCACAGGCCCCAGGCCCGGGCCTTGCGCACCAGGTGCGCGAGGTGGGAGGAGGAGCAGTCGAGGTGGTACCGGCCGCGCGGGTGCGCCCGGGCGGCCTCCCGGATCTCCGCGAGCATGCGCTCGACGTCCGACCGCCGCCAGAGGTCGGGGTCGAGCCGGAGGTTGACGTAGCAGGTCCGCTCGTCCAACCACCGGTCGTCCAGGGAGGGTTCGGCGGACGGCTCGCCGCCCCGCTTCCGGGCGTTGACCCGGGCCACGTGCTCGGTCGCCAGGACCGTGGTGAGGGAGACCCTGCGGCAGCCCTCCGCCCAGGTGTCGGAGATGTCGGGGTGCTCGCTCCACAGCCGGTAGTAGGACTTCAGCAGGAAGTACGGCGGCCGGATCAGCTGCATGCGGGCGTGGTTGGTGCCGGTGGAGAGCACGAACTCCGCCTCGCCCGCCGCCAGGGCCGCGGCGAGGCCGGGCGTCATCCAGTTGTCGGGGAATCCGCGGGCGATCTCGGGCTTCTCCAGAACGGGGAAGTACCCCCGCTCGATCGAGGCGCGGTAGAGGGGGATGTCCCTGATCCGGTCGACCACGTCGGCGGTCGGCTGGCCGTTCACTGTCACCTCCGGTCGGTGGGGCCCGGGCCGGCCGTTCGGCCGGCCCGGGCCGTCTCGGCGCTGTCCTGTGCGGTGCGTCGGGTCAGGAGATGCAGCCGGACTTCGCCACGCTGATGCACCCGGACTTCGCGACGCTGATGCAGCCGTCCTTGGCGCCGCGGGCCGAGTTGGCGGCGACCCAGCGCTTCCACTTGTCGTCCTGGGTCATCCGCTTGACGATCTGTTCCATTCGGACCTCCGAAGGGTGTCGGCCATCCGGCGGCGCGGATCGACGCCGCCATCGCGACAGTAAAGTGATGGTCAAGGAAGTGTCAATGACGGGTCATCAGACTCGGCCACAGCGCAGGGGATCGGCCACCGGGAGCCTTCCCCGCCGCCCGCCCCGAGCGCCGGGAAGGTCTAGACCGGAAAAGTGATCACGGCCCGCGAACTGGGCTTTCCCGCCGGTGAAAGGAAACCGTCCCGGCCAGTAAACGGGGGCCGCTCCCTCCGCCTAGCTTTCCTCTTGTCAGGGCACCGTTGTGAATTGGGTGGGGGAAGGCCGTCGCGCGTGCGCGTCGGCATGGAAGGAGGCGGACCGAGTGGCACACCAGCCACCCTCAGACTGGTACGGGGAACCCCTCGACCGGGACACCGCGGCAGAGATCCCCGAGGAGGTCCACCGGTGGCTGAAGCAGCACTACCTCCCCTTCTGCGCCACCGAGGCGTTCCGAATAGAGGGCGACCCGCGGGTCGACCCCCTGGAGGTCGCCATGGAAGGCGTCATCCGGGCCCTCTGCGACTGGGAGAACACCTGCGCCGACCCGCCGACCATCATCTACGAAACCGTCATGTCCTGGGCCGCCCAGCGCCGCCGCGCCGCGGCCGCCGAGCAGGCGAAGCTCGCGCTCCAGCCGCTCTCGCTGGTCCTCCGCGGCCACCTCGGTGAGGACGCCGACCGCCTCACGGCCGTCGACCGGCTCCAGCCCCGCCGACGAGCCGTCTACCACTGCCAGATCGTCTTCCGGATGAGCCGGGCCGAGACCGCCGAGACCCTCGGCATCTCCAAGGCCACCGTCGGCACGACCCTGCACTTCGCCCGGAAGGCGCTCAGGAAGCAGGAGCCCGATCTCGACCAGATCGAGGGCCTCATCAGGGAAGCCATGCAGGTCAACAGAGAGGACGACTGACACATGCTCACGCTCCAGACCACGAAGGAGACGCACGACAGCGAATCGGCCCCTGCCACCAGGCTGAAGATCTCCGCACCGCGGGCCTGCCCGGCGGTGTCGGACGAGGACTACCGGCGGCTGCGCGACGAAGTCGACCGCCGCCGCCGACTGCGCCGCAACGGAGAGGAGAACGTCGTGCTGCTCAACCCCGCGGCGAGCACCAGGCCGAGCACGCCCCGGGGCCGCCGGAGCGCCATGGTCATCAACATCACCTTCGAGAGCACCCGCGCCGACCTGGCCTGGCTCGTCATGGTCGTACTGGCCGGCGTGCTGGCCATGGTGGTCGAGCCGAGCAGGTGGACCGCCGGCCTCGCCGCCGTAGCGGGCGGCGGCGCCCAACTCCACCGGATCGCCCATCTCAGCACCGGGTGGCGACGGGGGCCGTGACCTGAGCAACGTTCAGGAGCACCACAGGACAGCTGCCCGCCGACGCGGATTCCGGCCCTGGCCGGCGGACAGCCCCGACAAGCACTCATCAGGAGCACTCGACATGTTCAACAATGGCACACCACGTAATCGAGCGGGCAAACACCAGGAGAAGAGCACGGCGATGCCCGAAACCACTCCGCCGGAGCAGATCGGCGCTACCCTTCCCGCCGTCGACCGGCAGGTTCCCGTCCGCACCCGCCGCTGGTGCCCGAAGGACCGCCGCGACAGCGGCCCCGAAGACCGCACCGAAGACCGCACCGAAGACCGCGCCGGCGACCGCGCCGGCGGCAGCCCCGAAGACCGCCCGGGCCACTGCCCCGACGGCGGCCCGCGGTCGGCCACCCGCGGAAGGCCGGGCCGCACCCGCCACCGGGTCATCACCGCCGTCCAGATCGTCGTGTTCACCGTCGGGAGCGTTCTCGGCCTGGCGGGCGGCCGCGTCGCCCTGCAGCACGGCAACGGACTCCAGCTGTTCGCGGCCAGCGCCTTCCTGTTCGGCGCCGCCACCGTCCTGCAGTTCTTCCGCCCGCAGGCCTCCTGCTGAGGATTCGTCAGGACGCCTCCTCCCTCAACTCCTGGCGCCCGGCGGCCGGTGACCGCCGGGCGCCGGCGCCCTCGCGCCGTCGCACCGCGCCGCCCGCGCGCCCCCCGGCGGGGCGGCGGCTGACGTAGAGTCGGCGCGGGCCGACCGTCAGCGACCGAGGAGATCCCGTGACCACCACCGCGAACCCCGGCTCCTCGCCCGCCCCGCCCGTGCCCGAGCTGCCGCCCGAGGCGGTCGAGGAGTGGCGCACCGAGGAGGCCGAGCTGGTCGAACTGCTGGCCCGGACCCGGCAGCGGCTCGGCGGCGTCGCCGCGTTCCGGATCGGCCCGCGGCCCACCGTCCTGGTCACCGACCCCGAGGCCGTCCAGCACGTCCTCGGCCGCCACCCCGAGCGCTACGTCAAGCGCTCGCACCGCGCCCGGATGCTGGCCGGGGACGGCGTACTGTCCGCGACCGGGGACGCCTGGAAGCGCCAACGGCGGATGCTCCAGGCCCAGTTCACCGGCCCCGGGATGCGCCGCCACGAGCATCGGATCACCGCCGCCGCGCGCCGCACCGCCGACCACTGGGCCGGCTTCGCGCGCACCGGCGAACGCATCGACATCGGCGAGGAGATGCGCCACTTCGCCCTCGACACCATCTGGCGCGCGCTCACCGGCCACCCGCTGGACCCGGCCACCGAACGCGAACTCGACCGCATCCCCGCCGTCGTGGCCGCCCTCCCCCAGCTGCCCGACGGCGAGCAGGCCCCCGACGCCGTCGCCGGGGACCTCGCCCGGATCGACGCCGTCGCGTACGCCGCCGTCGACGCGGCCCGCCGCCGCGAGGACGGCCCCGACGGCCCCGGGGTGCTGCGCGTCCTGCTCGACGCCGCCGAGCAGCACCCCGAGTACACCGACCGGCTGATCCGCGACGAGCTCGTCACCCTGCTCGTCGCCGGCCACGAGACCACCGCCACCACCCTGACCTGGCTCTACCTCCTCCTCGACGCCAACCCCGACGCCCGCGTCCGGGCCCTCGCGGCCGGCCCCGAGGGCTCGCCCGAACGGCGCGAGGCGGTGCAGGCGCTGGTCAGCGAGACGCTGCGGCTCTACCCGTCCGCGTGGATCCTCCCCCGGCACGCCCTCACCGAGGACACCCTCGCCGGCCACCGCGTCGAGGCCGGCACCGACCTGCTGGTCTGCCCCTACCTCACCCACCGCGACCCGGACCTGTGGCCCGACCCGGAGCGCTTCGACCCCGACCGCTTCACGCCCGGCGGCACCCGCCCCGCCCACCTCGGCGCCTACGTCCCCTTCGGCCTGGGCGCCCGCGCCTGTCTGGGCACCCAGTTCGCCCTCCGCGAGTCCACCGCCCTGCTCGAACTCCTGCTCCCCGCCCACACGGTGGAGTTCCTCAGCATCCCGTCGGGCTCCGTCTACAGCATCACCGTCCGCCCGGACGGCCCGACCCCGGCGGCCCTGGCCCCGGCCGCCACCGGCTGAGCGCCGCCGCACGGCGTGCGGAGGACCCGTGACCGTCGCCGGATCCACGGTGCCGTGCGTCATGGCACCGGGCGCAGCGGGGCGGTCCGGCTACGCTGCGGGAATGCCGTACGAGCTCACTGCCGTCATGGGACGTTTCGACCTGCTCAGAAGCCGGACTGCCGGGCTGCGGGACGCGGTTGTCGCCCCGCTCCGGCAGCGCCTGGGGCTGGTTCCCGTCACGCCGGCCGGTCTCCTCCCCGGTCAGGACGCCGCCGGGCCCGCGGATCGGCCGTTCGCGGTGCTGTCCCCGGCCTTCGAGCGGACCTTGAGCGACTGGTCCCGGAGCGGGCCGATCGCCTATGTGGAGGCGGACTTCCACGGAGGGGACGGCCACCAGACCGCCGCCGTGTGGCGGGACGGCGCGAAGGCGTGGGGCCCGGCCCACACCCGGGACTTCACCGGTCCACGGGAGGACTGGCCGATCAATGCCGCACTCGCCCTCCTCGGCGTCGTTCCGAGCGGTTCCGCGGAGCCGGGCCACCGCGACCTGTTCGTGGAGGCGGGCCTCGGCCGGGAACAGGACCTGGACGGCTGGCGGTCGGCCGGCCGGGCCGCCCGGTGGGCGGCGACCTACGACGAGTGGCACGCGGAGCACGAGCGGGCGGCGCGGGCCGCCGCGGAGTCGGAGAAGGCCAGAAGGCTGCCGGACGTTCCGGTGCCCCTGGACGGCAGGGCGATCATGGCCTTGCTCGGCCTGCCGCCGGGGCCCCTCGTCGGTGCGGCCACCCGCCATCTGCAGGACCTGCGTCTCGCCCACGGCCCGCTGTCCCGGGAGGAGGCCGTCGCCCGCCTGCGGACCTGGGCGGCGCAGCAGGTCCGGTGATCGGGCGGGTCGTCGTCAGTGGTGGCCCGCGCGGCGGAACTCGGAGGGCGGGCAGCCGTAGTGGGCGTGGAAGCGGCGGGTCAGGTGGGCGTGGTCGGTGAAGCCGGCGGTGGCGGCGATGTCGGCGAGCGGGAGGGAGGTGCGGGCGGTGAGGTGGCCGGCCACGTCGAGGCGGACGGCGAGCAGTTGGGCCTGGTGGGAGGTGCCGGCGGCGGCGAGGGCACGTTGGAGGGTGCGCGGCGCCAGGCCGAGCAGGGCGGCCGTTGCGGCAGGCGCCCGGGGGTCGGCCGGGTTCCGGGCGAACCGGGCGCGGACGGCGTCCAGGGGGCGCGGGGCGGTGGCGGCGGGGCCGTCGGTGCCAGCCGCCCGCTGCTGGCCCTGCTCCGGGTGGCCCCGCCGATCGGCCGCCGGATCCTGCGCGACGGCTGACGGGCCGGGCGGGGCCGGGCGGTGGTTATGCTGCAACGCATGGACATCGTCATCCCGCTCTTCGAGGGGTTCGAACCGCTCGACGCGGTCGGCCCCTACGAGATCCTCGCGCTCGTGCCCGGTGCCACCGTGCGCTTCGTCACCGCCGAACCCGGCCTGGTGCGAGACGCGTTCGGCGCGCTGCCGGTCCACGTCCCGACCGCGTACTCCGAGGTGGAGCACTGTGACGTCCTGCTGGTCCCGGGCGGGGGCGGCATCCGGCCCATGCTCGCGGACCCCGCCTTCGTCGACTGGGTGCGGCGGATGCACGACGGCACCCGGTTCACCACCTCGGTCTGCACCGGTTCCGTGGTGCTCGGCGCGGCCGGCCTGCTGAAGGGCCTGACCGCGACCACCCACTGGGCGGCGACCGCCGAACTGGAGTCCCACGGCGCCGTCTACACCGCCGACCGGGTGGTCCGGCACGACCGGCTGATCACCGCGGCCGGCGTCTCCTCCGGCATCGACATGGCCGTCCGACTGGCCGCCCTGCTCACCGACGAGGTCACCGCCCAGGCGATCCAGCTCTGCACCGAGTACGACCCGCAGCCCCCGTTCGACACCGGCTCGGTGGCCAAGGCCCCGGCCGAGGTGCTCGCCCGCGCGCAGGAGATCGGCTGACAGCCGGGTCGCGGGACGGCGGAGCGTCCGGAGGGGCGGAGCGGCCGTGCTGCCGCACGCCGACGAGGACGAGCGTTCCGTCGACGCGGGCACCTACGCGGCCGAGCCCGCGACGCTCGCCTTCGCCGAGCCCATCGTGGCGGCCCTGCTCTCCGCCGGGCTCGACGAGCGCCGGGCGGCCTCGACCAGCTGCTGCACCCCCTCGGCGCGCGGCCGCGCGCCGAGGGCGCACGCCGACACGCCGGCCCCCGGGGCACCTTCGGCAGCGGCCGCTGACCGGCGGGATCGCCGACCGGTGGGTGCCGGGAAGCTGCCGGTCGTTCTGCCGCCACCCCCCGCACCGGCGGCCCTAGCCTGGGCGTCCGGCGCGCAGGACCACGCTGACGCGCCGTCAGTACGGCGGCCCCACCCGGCCGCCGCCCCCGCCCGGAAGGATCCCGAGCCCCGCCATGACCACTCTCCGCAGCAGAGCCGCCGCCCTGGCGGCCGTCGCCGCCGTCGGGTTCGCCACCCTCACCACCGGAACCGCCCACGCCGCACCGGCCGCACCCCCGGCCGCCGGGGCGCCCGCCGCCGCGCCCGCCGCGACCGCGGCGCTGTCGGCCCCCACCCGCATCCCCGGCAACACCTCGATCGGCCGCAACCAGGCCTGGTACTCGCCGGACGGCCGGGTCGTGCTCGCCATGCAGGGCGACGGCAACGTCGTGCTCTACCGCGACGGCAAACCGGTCTGGGTCGCCCCCGGCGCCATGCCCGACGGCAACGTGCTGGCCATGCAGGGCGACGGCAACCTCGTCGTGTACTCCGCGAACAACACCCCGCTGTGGAACAGCCGGACGGGCGGCCGCTGGGGCGCCGAACTGGACATCTACAACGAGGGCCTGATCGCGGTCGCGCTGGACGGCAAGGCCCTGTGGACCTCCCTGCCGCCCAGCCCGGCGCCCCTCCCGCCGTGCCCGCCGTGGGGCCCGCCGATCCCCGGCCAGATCGTCTGGCCCTGGTGCCCGACCTGGCCCTTCCCCGCGTAACGCTCCCGCCCGGCCGCGCCGGCGGCCCGGCGAACGCCGGCGCGGCGCCCCCTCCGCCGGGAGGGGGCGCCGCCGTGGTCGGTGCGGGTCAGTCGCGCTCGACGTCGACCTCCGTCAGCCGCGCGAAGCGCTCGGGGTCCGTGCGGCGGATCCGGCGCGCCACCAGGTAGCCGGCCACTGCGACCAGCGGCAGCGGGAGCAGCAGGAGCGCGTTGACGAGGCCCGAAGCACCGGTCAGTAGGCTGAAGTTGAAGACGGCGAGCACCGTCAGCACGGCCAGCCCGCCGGCCGCCAGCAGCGGCGCCCAGACCACCCGGAAGGCCGAGAGGCCGCGCCGGTCGCGCCGGAAGAACGCCCAGACCGCCACCGCCGCGAGCGCCTGCATCGCCATGATGCCGAGCACGCCGACGCTGTTGGACCAGAGCAGCACCACCAGGTAGGGGTCGGCGGCCAGCACCGCGCCCAGCAGGATCACCAGCGCGTTGAAGCCGCTCTGCACCAGGACGGCCGGGCCCGGCGAGCCGGAGCGCCGGGAGATCCGGCCGAGCCGGCGGGGCAGCAGGCCCTCGCGGCCGAGCGCGTAGAGGTAGCGGGCGGCCGCGTTGTGGAAGGCGAGGGTCGAGGCGAAGGCGCTGACCACGATCAGGACGTGCATCGAGTCGGACAGCCAGAGGCCGACGAAGCGTTCGGCGGCGGTGAAGGTGAGGTCCGGCCCGTCGGCGGCCCGGGCGGCCTCGACGGCGGCGTCGGTGCCGTACGCGCCCATCACGATCCAGGTGCCGAGGGCGTAGAAGACGGCGAGGAAGCCGATCGCGATGAAGGTGGCCCGGGGCACGGTGCGCTGCGGGTCGCGGGCCTCCTCTGCGTAGATCGCCGTCGCCTCGAAGCCGGTGAAGGCGCCGATCACCAGCACGAACATCCCGGCGACGCCGCCCTGGGCGAGCAGCGAGGGGTCGAAGGAGACCGGGTCGAGGGCGGCCGTGCCGCGCTCGGAGAGCACCCCGCCCTCCATCACCAGCAGCGACAGCACCTCCAGGACGAGCGCCACCCCGAGCACCTTGGCGCTCAGCGTCACCTTCAGCCAGCCCAGGACGCCGACGATCACCACGCAGGCGCCCGACAGCAGCCACCACGGCACGTGCGCGCCGGTGCGCTGCTCGATGTGCTCGGCCGCGAAGTAGCCGAAGGCGGCGGCCACTCCGGGGGTGATGAGGTTGTAGCAGACCACCGCGACGTAGGCGGTGACCACGCCGAGGGTGCGGCCGAGGCCGCGCGCGACGTAGGCGTAGAAGGCGCCCGCGTTGCGGACGTACAGGCACATCGCGGTGAAGCCGGCGGCGAACAGGACCAGCAGCGCGCCGGAGATCAGGTACGCGGCGGGGGCCGAGGCGCCGCCGACGCCGATGGCGAACGGGGCGATGCCGGCGAGGACGGTGAGCGGGGCGGCGGCGGCGACCACGAAGAAGACCAGGTCGGTGGTGCCGATCTGGCCGCCCGCGAGGCGGCCCGGCGCGGACGCCTCGCCGGAGGCGGAGGCGGCGGGAGCGGGGGCGGGCCGGGTTCTTTCCGCGGAGGAGTTCACGGTGGGGGCGTCCTTCCAACAGGGGTGGAGCAGGGGGCCGGGCCGGGCGGGGGTGGGGCCCCGGCCGGCCGCCGGGAGGGTGGGGTCAGCGGGTGCGGTCGAGGACGACCCGGCCGCCGTGCAGCACGAGCAGCCGCTCGGGGTGGGCGGCGACCGCCTCGGGGACGGAGCCGGCGGCGACCGCCACCAGGTCGGCGGACGCGCCGGGCGCCAGGCCGTAGTCGGCCAGACCGAGTGCGGCGGCGGCGTGCGAGGTCACCAGGTCGGCGGCGAACCGCAGTTCGGCGTCGGTCATCAGCTCGCCCTGGAGGCCGATGATGGTGGCGCGTTCGAGCATGTCGCCGGTGCCGTACGGCCACCAGGCGTCGCGGATGTTGTCGGAGCCGGCGAACACCCGGACGCCGTACTCGTGCAGCAGCGTGACCGGCGGCATGGACCGGCTCGGGCCGTTGGTCATGATCGACACCCCGGCATCGGCCAACTTCCTGGCGGTGGGGATGAGTTCGTCGAGGCCGAGCTGACCCAGCGCGTACGCGTGGCTGACCGCGACCCGGCCGCCGAGGCCGAGGGCCGCCGTGCGGTCGGCGATGTCGCGCAGCTGGGAGGCGCCGACCGGGCCGCCGTCGTGGAGGTGGATGTCCACCCCGGCGCCGTGCCGCCCGGCGAGGCCGAAGACGATGTCGAGCTGGCCGTCCACGTCACCGTCGAACCCGGCCGGGTCCAGGCCGCCGATCAGCTCGGCGCCCTCCCGCAGGGCCGCGTCCAGCAGGTCCGCGACGCCGGGGGTGGCGACCACTCCGCTCTGCGGGAAGGCGACCAGCTGCACGCCGATGACGTCCCGGACGCGTTCGCGCACCTCCAGCAGGGCGTGCAGGTGGTCGAGGCCGGTGTCCGGGTCGACGTCGACGTGCGAGCGGACGTGGCCGGTGCCGAGGGCCGCCATCCGGCGGGCCAGCGCCTCGCCGCGCTCGGCGACGGGCGCGAGGCGGGCGACCTCGCGGCGCTGGACGCGCTCGGAGGCGATCTGGGCGCCCAGGTCGGCGGTGGGGCGGTGCGGCTGCCAGGGCGCGCCGAGGAAGGTCTTGTCCAGGTGGGCGTGGCCGTCGACCAGCGCGGGCAGCAGCAGCGCGCCGCCCAGGCGGACCGTGCCGGGGCGCTCGACGCCGGGGTGCTCGGCGGCGGCGCCGCGGTCCGGGTGCCGGGCGGCGGCCGGGGTGAGGGCGGCGATCCGGCCGTCGGCGAGGTGGACGTCGACCGTGCTGCCGTCGGGCAGCACGGCGTCGAGCAGGAGGTCGGGGGTGATCACATGAACGTCCAGGATTCGGGGGCTTCGAACCCGCCCGGGCCTGCCGGGAGTATCGGGGGACGGCGGCGCGGCCCGGGCGGGGGCCTCAAGCTATCTGGTATACCGAATACCAGACAAGGGGTATCGGGCACCGATCTGAAATGATCTGTGCAGCCCCGCGACCAGCGACCGCCCCCACCCGACCGGAGCACCCGATGACCGATACGCCCGGCGACGCCCACCAGTCACTCCGGGACCTCGTCTACGTCCAGCTGCGCGAGCGGATCATCGAGGGCGAGTACCCCGCCGGCCGCCGACTGGTCGAACGCGAGCTGGCCGAGACGATGGGCGTCTCCCGGGTCCCGGTGCGCGAGGCCGTACAGCGCCTGGAGGCGGAGGGCTTCCTCACCGTCCAGGCCCGCAAGGGCGCGGTGGTCGCCGGGTTCGGCGCCGCCGACGCCGAACACTTCTTCGCCGTCCGCGAGTCGCTGGAGGCCCTCGCCGCCAGCCTCGCCGCGCAGCACGCCACCCCCGCCGGACTGAAGAACCTCGAACGCATCCTCGCCCGCACCCGCCGGGCCGCCGAGGCCGGCCGGCTGCGCGAGACCGTCGGGCTCAACGCCGACTTCCACCGGGCGATCGTCGAACTGTCCGGCAACCCCCTGCTCCAGGAGATGATGGCGCCGCTCGACGGCCGGCTGCGCCGGCTGTTCCGCCTCACCTCCGACCCCGAGAGCAGCACGCCCATGTGCACCGAGCACGAGCAGCTGCTCGCCGCCCTCCGCGCCCGCGACCCCGGGGCCGCCGCCGACCTCGCCCGCCGCCACGTCGCCGGCACCCGCGCCTTCGCGCTCACCGCCCTGGGCGGCTGAGGACCGAGGGCGGCGCCGGGCTCCCAGGGTTCTGGGATGGGCAGGGCACCGGCCGATCAGCAGAATTGGCGTAGACCACTGGATCCCCCGCCGCCGGGCCCCGGCCCACGGCGGTGCCCGGCCGACCGGAGGCACCCATGAAGCGCAGACTCACCCGGATCCTCGCCCTGCCGGCCCTCGCCCTGGCCCTGGCGACCGGCCCGGCCGTCACCCCGGCCTCCGCCGCCACCGAGCACGAGTTCATCACCGACTACGGACAGGTGGGCCCGCTGCCCGCCCCCGTGACCCCGCCCGAGAAGTGCGTCTACCGACAGCTGCACCTGGACTCCGGCACCTACTCCTGGACCCTCAACAGCCCGGGCGGCAGCGCACCGGGCGAGGACATCCGGGTCCAGAACGGCGACTACACCTGGTCGCTGTGCGTGTACCCGCTCTCGCTCGTCTACACCCTGGAGACCGAGATCCGGCCGGTCGGGTCGAGGGACGGCTTCAAGAAGATGGTCACCTTCTCGACCTCCTTCGTGCACACCGCCACCTGGGGCTCCACGCTCTACCGCTGGGGACCGCTCTAACCCCCGTCCCCGCTCCGACCTGTCCCCGTCAGGCGGAAGCGCCCTCCCACCCGAGCCGGGTCGGAGGGCGCTTCCGGGCCGGGGCCGGCCGCTCCTCAACGCCCCCCGCGGGACGGGTCGGTGGACGGCGCGCCCGACCCGCTGCCGGTGGCGTTCGGGTCGGTCCTGGGCGCCGGGTCCGGGATGTCCGCCATCGGC
Source organism: Kitasatospora sp. NPDC057692 (assembly GCF_042799475.1). Lineage (NCBI taxonomy): Bacteria > Bacillati > Actinomycetota > Actinomycetes > Kitasatosporales > Streptomycetaceae > Kitasatospora > Kitasatospora sp. NPDC057692. The sequence continues at coordinate 16,658 of NZ_JBHVIV010000072.1, forward strand.
AGCGACTGCTTGGGCGTGCCCCGCAGCGCCTGGTTCATGGCGTCCCGCCAGATCGGGCCGGGACCGTCGGCGCCGAACACCTCGGCGCGGTACTTCCCGTTGATGGTGATGTTGCGCATCTCCACACCCCCGGCCGGGCCGCCGAGCCAGACCGAGGTGGCGAGCTGCGGGGTGTAGCCGCTGAACCAGGCGGCCTTCTTGTGGTCCGAGGTACCGGTCTTGCCGGCGATCTGCCGGTCGCCCTCCAGGCTGAGCGCCGAGCCCGTACCACCGCTCTCGGTCACCCCGTTCAGGATGGTGTTCAGCACCTTGGAGGTGTTCTCGGAGAACGCCGTCTCGCAGCGGGCGGGCGGGACGGGCACGTCCTTGCCCTCGACGGTGGTGATCTTGTTGATGGCGACCGGGGCGCAGTACGTGCCGCCGGCCGCGAAGGCCGCGTAGACGCCGGCCATGGTCAGCGGGCTGACCTCCTCGACGCCCAGGGCCATCGCGGGGACCTCGTCCAGCGGCTTGCCGCTAGCCCGCGCGGTGATGCCGAGCTTGTTGGACATCTGCTTGACCGCGCAGAGGCCGATCTCCTGCTCCATCTGAATGAAGTAGGTGTTGACCGAGAGGGCCATCGCCTGCTTCAGCTGGTACGGGCCCTTCTCGCTCGCGGACTCGTTGGGCACCGTCGTCTTGGGCTTGCCGGTGTTCTTCCAGGTGCCGTCGCAGGTCTTCATCGTCGGGTACTCGATCCGGTTCGGCGACGAGTACTCCTGGGTCGGCGGCAGCCCCGCCTCCATCGCCGCGGCCGCGACGACCGGCTTGAACGTCGAGCCGGGCTGGAAGCCGTTGCCGCCGCCCATCGCCGCGTCGACGTTGAGGTTGACGACGGTCTGGTTCTTGGCCTGTTCCAGGCCGTACGGACGGGTCTGGGCCATCGCCAGGATCTTGCCGGAGCCCGGCTCGACCATGCTGGCCGCGGCCGAGACGCTGTCGGTGACCCGCACGTTGGAGCTCACCGCCTTCTGGGCGGCGGCCTGCTTGTCCGGGTCGAGGGTGGTGTAGATGTTCAGGCCGCCCTGGTCCCAGAACTTCTTGCGGTCGGCGGCGGTGCCCCCGAAGACCGGGTCGTGCTTGACCACCTGCCGGACGTAGTCGCAGAAGAAGCCCATGCCCTCCTGGGCGGTGATGCAACCCCGCTGCGGGTCCTTGTACTTCAGGCCCAGCGGAGTCGCCTTGGCCTCCTTCGCCTGCTCCTCCGTGATGTGCTTGTTCTCCAGCATCTTGTCGATCACGGTGTTGCGGCGGTTCAGCGCGGCCTGCGGGTGTGCCTTCGGGTCGTACTGCGAGGGGTTCTGGACCAGGCCGGCCAGGGTGGCGGCCTCGGCGACGGTGAGGTCCTTGTTGGACTTGCTGAAGTAGCGCTGGGACGCGGCCTCCACGCCGTAGGCGCCGTTCCCGTAGTACGTGATGTTGAGGTAGTTGGTGAGGATCTGCTCCTTCGTCAGGTCCTCCTCCAGCTTGATCGAGATCTTCAGCTCCTGGATCTTGCGGCCCAGGGTCTTGCGCATGGCGTCCCGGACGGCGTCCTGGTCCTCGCCGGCCTTCTCGATGTTGACGTTCTTCACGTACTGCTGGGTCAGCGTCGAGGCGCCCTGGGAAGCGGTGCCGCTCTCCGCGTTCTTGCTGATCGCGCGCAGCACGCCCTTGAGGTCGACGGCGCCGTGCTCGTAGAAGCGGGCGTCCTCGATGTCGACCTGGGCCTGCCGCATGTACGGCGACATCTGCTCGGCGGTGATGACGGTGCGGTCGCGCTCGTAGACCTTGGCGATCAGCCCGCCCTTGGCGTCGAAGACCTGGGTGGCCTGGGTGAGCGGGGGCGTCTTGAAGTCGTCCGGAATGTCGTCGAACCCCTCCGCCGTGTTCTTGGCGGTCAATCCGAGTGCGCCCGCGGCGGGCAGCGCGAGGCCGGCGAGCAGTGCACCGGACACCACGCTCACCCCCAGGAAGGTCGCGCCGTAGCGGGCGAACCGCAGCGCTGAATTCTTCCGGGAAGGGGCGGGCGGCTCGTCTTCGGGCGCACTCCATATCGGGGGGAGATTCGATTCCATGCCGGAATGCTAACCCTCGGCCCTGATGGATCGAACAGTTTTTCCCGGCGGACTGTCACAGCTCTGCAACAGGCCCGGGGGGCGACCGGAACCCGACAAATGGCATACGAACTTCACCGCCGGGAGGGGATATTGAGCACGGCATCCAGACACCACTGGGACGCGGTGGGCGCCGCGAAAGGTTGCACACCCCGGGGCACGATCCGGGTCGCCGGTTCGGACCGGAACGGCCCGAAAGGGCAGGCGGTCTGCCCCGCGACCCCTTCCGCCCCGCGGTTCACACCGCCGGGCCGATCCTGTTTGCTGGTCCTGCCCTGTCACACCCGGCCCCTCCCCACCCCGTGCCGTCCCGTCCAGCCCGCCCGCACCCTCACCCTCACCCGGAGCCACCCGCCATGACCGCACCCTCGCCTCACGCCGCCGGCCCGCTGTTCGCCGCCGTCGACATCGGCGGAACGAAGATCGCCGGGGCACTCGTCGACTCCGCCGGAACGCTCGCCCACCGCATCCAACTGCCCACTCCGGCACGGGAGTCGGCGGCCGAGGTGCTGGCCGTCGTGCACCGGGTGCTGGACCACCTGGCCGCCGCGCCGCGGTGGGGCGGGGTCACCGCCGTCGGCCTCGGCAGCGCCGGCCCGGTGGACCTCGCCCGGGGCACCGTCAGCCCGGTCAACATCCCCGGCTGGCGGGAGTTCCCGCTCACCGCCGAGGTCGCCGCCCACCCCGCGGTGGGCGCCCGCCCGGTCGCGCTGGCCGGGGACGGTGTGGCGATGGCGGCCGCCGAGCACTGGCGCGGCGCGGCCCGCGGCGCCGACAACGCGCTCTGCCTGGTGGTCTCCACCGGGGTCGGCGCCGGCCTGGTGCTGGACGGGGCCGTGCGCCCCGGCCCCAGCGGCAACGCCGGGCACCTCGGCCACATCACCGTCGACCTCGACGGCGAGCCCTGCCCGTGCGGCTCGCGCGGCTGCCTGGAGGGCGTCGCCAGCGGCACCGCGATCGCCCGCCGTGCCCTCGCCCGGGGCTGGCGGCCCGCCGGGGACGACCGCTCCGCGCGCGCGGTCGCCGAGGACGCGAAGGACGGGCACCCGGTGGCCCTGGCCGCCTTCGACCGGGCGGCCCAGGCGCTGGCCGCCGGGATCGCCGCCACCACCACGCTGGTCGACCTGCGTCGGGTGGTGATCGGCGGCGGGGTGGCCGCGGCCGGCCCGGTGCTGTTCGAGCCGCTCGCCCGCCATCTGGACCGCTACGCCGCCCTGCCCTACGTCCGCGGGCTGGACGTGCGGCGCGCCGAACTCGGCGCCGACGCCGGGCTGATCGGCGCGGCCGCGCTCTGCCGCTGACCACCGGCACCTGGTTCACATCCGAATTCCCCACCACCGCCGCGGAGTTCGGCCTCCAGCGGCTCGCCCTTCCGGCCCGGCCGCACCCCCGGGCGTCACTCCCGCCCCCCGTCCGCACAACCAGGCGCACAACCGGTCCGCACAAGCCGTCCGCACAACCAAGCAGGATCCTGCCCCAGCAGGATCCTGCCACTCATCGATCGGGGTCGCGGCGGGGGTCAGCGGGCGCGACGCCCGTCCGGGATCACCGAAACGCCCCTGGTGAGGGCAGCGGGGTTCGGCAGGCATCGACGGGCCTGGTGGTGCCCGGAGGACGCCGTGGAGAGCGACCCGCGCGGCGAGGCGATCGCCACCCGGGGCGGTGCCACCGGAGCCGCTTCGTCGGCGAGGAACCCGGAGAGGAACCGTCGCTCCGCCGGGCTGAGCGTGCGGGACCGGCCGGAGACCGCGTCCCTGGCGACCACGACCGTCCGTGCCCGCATGAACGTGTGCGTGTCACGGCACACCTTGACCACGACGTGTGCGGAACTGCGCCCCAGTCGTTCGACCGTGAGCCGCACCAGCAACGGTTCCGGCCGGTGGTGCAGTTGTTCCAGATAATCGATCTCGTGCCGGGCGATCAGGAATCCGGACGGGAACAGCGATTCCCGCACGGCGACCGCGTGGTGGCAGAACAGGTCGTAAATTCCCTCCTGCACGTACGAGACCAGCCGGGCGTTGTTGATGTGCCCGTTCTCGTCGACGTCGGCCCACCGGGTGGGACAGACCACCACATGGGCGTTGACGTCCACCGCCTGGGTGGCCGCCGCGCTCACCGCTGCTCTGCCGTGGAACCGGTGAGCAGCAGTGCCCGGCGCAACCGCGCGTAGTAGACGGCGTGTTCGGACGCCATCCGGGCCGCGGTCCAGCCCTCCTCGGCGGCCTCGGCGGCGGCCTCGACGACCAGGCTGTCGAGCACGCCGTCGACCGCCCGGCACAGATCCGCCACCGCCGCGAGGCGGTTGGCGACCTCCGTTCCGCGGAACGCGGCGCGGGCCGGGAAGGCCGCCAGCGATTCCACGGCGAGCCGCAGCTCGTCGACGGCCTCCGACCTCGATTCCGAAACGAAATTGCGCACAGTTCTCTCCCTGAATGGATGGGGATGGGTGGGGCATTTCTGGATGGTGCGAACCCGCCGAGCGGGCCCGGATCCCCCCGGCGCCATGGACGCTATCCCAGCCCGGGGCGCTACCGGGAGGTATACGGAACCGGAGCGAAAACTGACCACTATTGGAGTAGTTTGGCGTTGCATAAAATCAGCCGCATCCACCGAATGCCAGCCCGGTCCGGCCCGTCCCCCGCCCCCTCCCCCGGTCGTTCCCCAGGTCCTTCCCCCCGTCCTTCCCCCGGTGCCGCCGACCGCCCCCGGGCTCATGCCCCGCTCCCCCAACTGGTCCACCAGCGCGCCTTGTAGAGGTGTGTGCCGGGCAGCGTCCGGCTGCCGTCCGGACGGTGCAGGGTGAGCACCGAGGTGCACCAGGAGCAGGGGCCGGCGTGGTCGGGGGCGGCGGTGAGCAGCCGCCCGGTGCCGGGCTCGTCGCCCACGCTCTTGATGTCCCGCTCGGCGCCCTCGCCGCCCAGCCGGATCCGGGTGAAGCGGTCCGCCGTCGGGTCGAAGCGCCACAGGTGCGCCGCCGTGCTCACCCAGAACCGGCCGGGTGCGGCGAGCACCGGCGCCAGGTCGTGGCCGCCCGGTTCGGGCAGCGGCACCGTGCGCTCGGCGGTGAGCGCCGGCGCGGCCGCGGTGCCGCCCACCCGCAGCGCGGTCAGCGTGTCGTCGCCGAGCGCCCAGAGCAACCCGGTGCGCCGGTCCCAGTGCACCCCGTGGGCGCCCGGCAGCCGGAACTCGGCGTGCGCGGTGCTGCGCGGACCGAGGGAGGCGGTGTACAGCCGCACCCAGCCCCCGGTGGAGGCGGCGACGGCCACGTTGCCGTCCGGGAGCAGTTCGGCGCTGTGCGGGTTGGCGCGCGGTCCGGTGTCGGCGGCCCAGGCGGTGGCGCCGGTCACGGTGTCGACGAGGGCCGCCAGGCCTCCGGAGGCGGTGGCCAGCAGGTACCGACGGCCTTCCCTCACCCGGCTCTTCGCCTCGTCCGGCAGCGCCCAGGTGCGGCGCGGGTCGAGGTCGGCGAGGTCGCCGGCGGTGTCCGCGGACCACGACCAGACCACCGGCTGCCGGTCCGGGCCGCGGTAGGCGATCAGCTCGTCCGCGCCCTGCACCACCAGCACCCGGCGCGAGGCCTGGTCCACCACGGCCACCGCCCACCCGAGCCGCACCCCGGCGGCCGTCGCCGGCACCGCGCCGGCGCCCACGACCAGGGCCGCAAGGCCCGCCGTCGTGCGCCACAGCCGGGCCCGCTTCGACACCGCCGGCACCTCCCGTCGTCCGTCCCCCGCCACCACCGTGCGGTGCTCCCCGGCCGGCCGCCAGCGCGCGGCCTCCGACCGGCGTAAGACACGCCTCGGACACGGCTTGTCGTACCCGGCTGGTTAGATCGGAACCGGAGCGCACTGCGAGACGAACCGGAGAGACGATGAGCACGGGCACGAGGAACGGCGCGCAGGCACCCGAGGCGCACGCGGCCGACACCCACGACCTGATCCGCGTGCACGGCGCGCGGGAGAACAACCTCAAGGACGTCAGCATCGAGATCCCCAAGCGCCGGCTGACGGTGTTCACGGGCGTCTCCGGCTCGGGCAAGAGCTCCTTGGTGTTCGACACCGTCGCGGCGGAGTCGCAGCGGCTGATCAACGAGACGTACAGCGCGTTCGTGCAGGGCTTCATGCCGTCGGTGGCCCGGCCCGACGTGGACGTGCTGGACGGCCTGACCACCGCGATCATCGTCGACCAGCAGCGGTTGGGCGCGGACCCGCGCTCCACCGTGGGCACCGCGACCGACACCAACGCCATGCTGCGGATCCTGTTCAGCCGGCTCGGGCTGCCGCACATCGGCTCCGCCAAGGCGTTCTCCTTCAACGTCGCCTCGATCAGCGGGGCGGGCGCGGTCACCGTGGAGCGGGCCGGCAAGACGGTCAAGGAGCGGCGCAGCTTCAGCATCACCGGCGGCATGTGTCCGCGCTGCGAGGGCCGGGGCTCGGTCTCGGACATCGACCTCGCCCAGCTCTTCGACGACACCAAGTCGCTCGCCGAGGGCGCGATCACGGTGCCCGGCTACACCGGGGACGGCTGGATGACGCGGGTCTTCAGCGGCTCCGGCCTCCTCGACCCGGACAAGCCGATCCGCGACTACACCGAGCAGGAGCGGCAGGACTTCCTGTACCGCGAGCCGACCAAGGTGAAGGTCAGCGGTATCAACCTCACCTACGAGGGGCTGGTCCCGAAGGTCCAGAAGTCCATCCTGTCCAAGGACCGGGAGGCGATGCAGCCGCACATCCGGGCGTTCGTGGACCGGGCGGTCACCTTCGCCGCCTGCCCCGCGTGCGACGGCACCCGGCTGACCGAGGCCGCCCGTTCGTCGAAGATCGGCGGGATCAGCATCGCCGACGCCTGCCGGATGCAGATCAGCGACCTCGCCGCGTGGGTGCGCGGCCTCGACGAGCCCTCGGTGGCGCCGCTGCTCGCCGCGCTGCGGCAGACCCTCGACTCCTTCGTGGAGATCGGCCTCGGCTACCTCTCGCTGGAGCGGCCGGCCGGCACCCTGTCCGGCGGCGAGGCGCAGCGGGTCAAGATGATCCGCCACCTCGGCTCCTCGCTCACCGACGTCACCTACGTCTTCGACGAGCCCAGCACCGGCCTGCACCCGCACGACATCCAGCGGATGAACGGCCTGCTGCTGCAGCTGCGGGACAAGGGCAACACGGTGCTGGTGGTGGAGCACAAGCCCGAGGTGATCGCGATCGCCGACCACGTGGTGGACCTCGGTCCCGGCGCGGGCTCGGCGGGCGGCACGGTCTGCTACGAGGGCTCGCTGGAGGGCCTGCGCGCGGCCGGCACGGTCACCGGCCGGCACCTCGACGACCGGGCCTCGGTGAAGAAGGCGGTGCGCACGCCCACCGGCAAGCTGGCCGTGCGGGGCGCCTCCGCGCACAACCTGCGGGACGTCGACGTGGACATCCCGCTCGGCGTGCTGGTCGCCGTCACCGGTGTGGCCGGGTCCGGCAAGAGCTCGCTGGTGCACGGCTCGATCCCGGCCGGGGAGGGCGTGGTGTCCGTCGACCAGGGCGCGATCCGCGGCTCGCGGCGCAGCAACCCGGCCACCTACACCGGTCTGCTGGAGCCGATCCGCAAGGCGTTCGCCAAGGCCAACGGGGTCAAGCCGGCCCTGTTCAGCGCCAACTCCGAGGGTGCCTGCCCGACCTGCAACGGCGCGGGCGTCGTCTACACGGACCTGGCAATGATGGCCGGGGTGGCGACCACCTGCGAGGACTGCGAGGGCCGGCGGTTCGACGCCTCGGTGCTGGAGTACCGTTTCGGCGGCCGGGACATCAGCGAGGTACTGGCGATGCCGGTGACGGAGGCGGAGGCCTTCTTCGCCTCCGGCGAGGCCCGTACCCCCGCCGCCCACCGCATCCTGTCCCGCCTGGTCGACGTCGGCCTCGGCTACGTCAGTCTGGGCCAGCCGCTCACCACCCTCTCCGGCGGCGAGCGGCAGCGCCTCAAGCTGGCCACCCACATGGGAGACAAGGGCGGCGTCTACGTCCTGGACGAGCCGACCACCGGGCTCCACCTGGCCGACGTCGAACAACTCCTGGGCCTGCTGGACCGCCTGGTCGACTCCGGCAAGTCCGTCATCGTGGTCGAGCACCACCAGGCGGTGATGGCCCACGCCGACTGGATCATCGACCTCGGCCCGGGGGCTGGCCACGACGGCGGCCGCATCGTCTTCGAGGGCACCCCGGCGGACCTGGTCGCCGCGCGCGGCACCCTCACCGCCCAGCACCTGGCGGAGTACGTGGGCGCCTGACGCCCGTGTCCCCCGGGCCCGGCCGTTCCGGCGGCCGGGCCCGGGGGGTGAGCCGGTCTACCGGCCGGCGATGGTGTCGGCGAGGCGGGCGAGCGGGGAGGTACCGGGGCGGCGGCTCGCGGCCTCCCGGCGGTCGGCCGCGTGGTAGGCGGCGTAGAGGGCGTGGACGCCGAGCCAGCGGAGGGGTTCGGGCTCCCAGCGGCGGACGGTGTGGCCGACCCAGGGCAGCCGGGTGAGTTCGGTGTCGTGGCCGAGAACGAGGTCGCACAGGGTGCGGCCGGCCAGGTTGGCGGTGGTCACCCCGCTGCCGACGTAGCCGCCGGCCCAGCCGAGGCCGGTGCGGGGGTCGAGGTCGACGGTGGCGCACCAGTCGCGGGGCACGCCGAGCACGCCGGCCCAGGCGTGCTCGATCCGGGCGGTGCGGGCGGCGGGGAAGAACGCGTGCAGGATCTCGCGGAGTTGGCGGACGGTGGCGGGCTGGGTGGCGCCGTCGACGTCCGTCCGGGAGCCGAAGCGGTAGGGGACGCCGCGCCCGCCGAGGGCGATCCGGTCGTCGGCGGTGCGCTGGGCGTACATGTAGGCGTGGGCGAAGTCGCCGAGCACCTCGCGGCCCTCCCAGCCGGCCCCGGCCCAGAAGGACGGCGGCAGCGGCTCGGTGGCGATCATCGCCGAGTTCATCGGCAGCCAGGTGCGGTGTTCGCCCGCGAGGCCCGCGGTGAAGCCCTCGGTGGCGCGCAGCACGTACCGGGCGGTGACGGTGCCGTACGGGGTGACGGCCCGGGGGGTGCGGCCGCCGCGGATCGCGGTGACCGGGGTGCTCTCGTGGAGGTCGACGCCCATCCGCTCGACCGCGTCCGCGAGGCCGGCGGCGAGCTTGGCGGGCTGGACGCGTGCGCCGTGCGGGCTCCAGACGCCGCCGAGGGCGCCGGCGACGCGCAGCCGCTCGGCGGTCTCGGCGGCTCCCAACTCCTGGACGCGGTCGGCTCCGTAGGTGCGCTCCGCCGCGGCGAAGGCGCGCAGGCGGGCGAGTTGGGCGGGGGTGCGGGCGACCTCCAGTACGCCGCCGCGCACCACGTCGGCGTCGATGCCCTCGGCGTCCAGGGTGTCGGTGACCTCGCCGACCGCGGCGTCCATCACCCGCTGCATCGCGGCGGCGGGCTCCCGGCCGTAGCGGCGGGCGAAGGCGGCGCGCCCGGCGAAGCCGTTGTAGAGCCAGCCGCCGTTGCGCCCGGAGGCGCCGTAGCCGCAGAAGCGCTGTTCCAGGACGGCGATCCGCAGTCCCGGCTCGGCCTTCTTGAGGTGGTAGGCCGTCCAGAGGCCGGTGTAGCCGCCGCCGACCACGCAGACGTCGACCTCCCGGTTGCCGGGCAGTCTCGGCCGCGGCTCGGGCAGCCCGAGCCGGCTCCACCAGAAGGACACTCCGCCGTTCACACCCGTGCCACCGGATCCCACGGATCCCGACCTCCGCTCGCGCCGACCGTTTCCCGGACGCTATGCCCGCCCGGTGCCCGGGAACCACCGGCAGCCTGCAAGAATCCGGACCCCGGCGCGAGCACCCTGTCAGGGGAGCAGGCGGTCGAGGACCTCCCCGGCCTCCGTGTCCTCGTCCGCCTCGCAGGCGGCGGCGCGGGCGTCGAAGGCCGCGTTCCGGGCCCGGGCGAGGGCGGCGGCGTCCCGGTCGGGATCGAGGAAGGCGGAGCGCTTCGGGGCCAGGTGCAGCAGGACGGTCCCGCCGCTCCAGTCCGTGGTGAGCTCGACGAGGCCGGTGTCCTCGCCCGCCATGGCGTCGGCCAGGCCGCGCAGGGCGGTGAGCGCCCAGATCATGCCGGGAAGTTCGAAGTCGACGCGGGTGTCGAAGTCCACGGCGAGGGAGCCGGTGGCCTCGTCGTGGCGGAGGGTGAGGCCGCCGTCCTCGTCGAGGCCGCGCAGGAGGGCGGCGTGGTCGCCGTCGATCCAGCGGTCGCACTCGGCGAGGGCGGCGGGCAGTTCGGCGCGGTAGCGACGGCGGACGGCTTCCTCGTGCCAGGGGTCGCAGAGACCGCTCCAGTCCGACTCGGGCCGGGTGGAGGGCGGGGTGACCGGTGAGCGGAGGAACTCCCGCAGCCGGGCCGGCTCCATGGTGACCGCCGCCGCCACCGTGACATACCTCGCCATGTCCACCCCTCCGCCGCTTCTGCCGCGCCCGGTGCGCGGAGCCGATTCTGCCCGCCCCCACCGACAGTCGGCGGGCGGGGGCGGGCAGCGCGTCACGGGGGCCGTGCGGGGTGGCTGGAGAAGCGGTGGGGATGTGTGACGCATTGTCATGAAGAAACGTCAAGGAGCTCCACCCGAGCGGCCGAAGGAGGGAAGACACGTGACCGCACGACCTCTCCGCGCGTTCAGCAGGACGCCCCTTCCCACGCCCTCGGAGGCCCCCGTGCGCACCCTCGCCCAGCTCGCCGCCCGCACCGCCGCCCGCACCGCCGCGCTCACCGCCGCGCTCACCGCCGTCCTGACCGGAGTCCTGGCCGGATCCCTGGCCGGCGCTCCGACCGCACCGGCCGCCGCCGCACTGGCGCCGCGGGAGGTCAACCAGGGCTACAGCATCCCGGTCGGCGCCATCACCGACCTCGGCGCGCTCCCCGTGCTCGGCGGTCTCGGCCTGGACTTCGCCCGGCTGCTGGGCGTCTGACCGCGCCACCCCCGAAGGGCCCGCCCGAGCACGCCGGGCGGGCCGCCGCGCCTCCGGTGGAGTTTCTTCCGCTGCGAGAGTTAGTAATCCCGACACGCCCGCGACAGGCGGGAACACGCCGCCGCAGCCTTCCCGTCACCGCCCGACCATCGCCCGCAACACAGCGCCACACAGCCGCAACACCCCTTCTCACCAGGCAGGACAGGTGATTGACAGGGAGGCACGGGCTTCAGCACGATGAGCGCCGAGCCCACTCGCAGCGCCCCGGACCGGAAGGAGGGCCGATGAGCACCATTCACCGCACCGCCCCGGCCCGCCGCCGCTGTCGCTGTTGTCGCGGGGCGTTCGCCCGCTGACCTCCGGCCCTCCGGCCGGCCGCTCCCCCGGCACCCGTGTGCCGTCCCGCATCCCCTTCCACCGCCCTGCCCGCCCCTCGCCCGTCCTGGGCGAGCCGCCGGGGCGTTCCCGCGCATCCCCGTGTCCGCTCCACGAGAGTCGAGGAACCGCCATGCCCACCGCCACCACCCCTGCCCTGCGCCTCACCCCCGCCGCCGGCCGGATCGGCGCGATCGTGCACGACGTCCGCCTCGGCGGCGACCTGCCCGCCGGGACCGTCGCCGCCCTCGAAGCCGCGCTGTACGAGCACAAGGTGCTCTTCTTCCGCGGCCAGCAGCACCTCGACGACGCCGAACACGAGGCGTTCGCCCGCCTGTTGGGCCAGCCGGTCGGCCACCCGACGGTCCCGAGCGCCGACGGCCGCTACATCTTCGAGCTGGACGCCACCAAGGGCGTGCGCGCCAACAACTGGCACACCGACGTCACCTTCGTCCCGTCCTACCCCAAGGCCTCGATCCTGCGCGCCCTGGAGCTGCCGCCGGCCGGCGGCTCCACGGTGTGGGCCAACACCGCCGCCGCCTACCAGGACCTGCCGCAGCCGCTGAAGGTGCTGGCCGAGTCGCTGCGCGCCGTGCACACCAACGACTACGACTACGCGGCGAGCCTCGCGCTGCGCCCCGAGCTCGCCGACAACGCCGAGGTCGCCGACCTCTTCCGCCAGGTCTTCGTCTCCACCGCGTTCAAGACCGAGCACCCGGTGGTCCGCGTCCACCCGGTGACCGGCGAGAAGAGCATCCTGCTCGGCGCCTTCGCCCAGCGGATCCAGGGCGTCTCGGGGGCCGACGGCAAGGCGCTGATCGCCCTGTTCCAGCGGTACGTGGAGCGGCTGGAGAACACCGTGCGCTGGGACTGGCAGGTCGGCGACGTCGCGATCTGGGACAACCGCGCCACCCAGCACTACGCCGTCAACGACTACGGCGACGAGCCGCGCCTGGTGCGCCGGATCACCCTGGACGGCGACCTGCCGGCGGGCCCGGACGGTGCGGTGAGCCGGCTGCTGGAGCCCGCTGAGCCGCCGCGGGTGGCCGGGCTGGTGCCCGCCGAGCAGCTGGAGGCGGAGACCGCCCGGCAGTCCTGAGCGCGCACGACTCCCGGGAGGGCGAAGCATGTTCACGCAGGATCCGACCGCCGCCACCGCCCGGCCGCGCACCGGGGACGCCCGGCGGGACGTCAACGCCGCCGCCGTCCTGCGGGCGGTGCTGGACCACGGCCCGGTGGCCCGCAGCCGGGTCGCCGTGCTCACCGGCCTGAGCCCGGCCGCGGTCTCCCGCCAGGTGGTCGACCTCGTCCGGCTCGGGCTGCTCCACGAGCGGCCCGAGCTGGCCGGGCCCGGCTCCGGCGCGGTCGGCCGCCCGCAGCTCCCGGTGGACGTCGACACCGACCGGATCGCGGTGGCCGGCCTGCACATCGGCCTGCCGTCCACCACCTTCGCCTTCCTCGATCCCCGCGGAAACGTGCTGCACCGCCGGGAGTTGAGCCACCGCGGCCGCACCGGCCCGGCGGTGCTGCGACCTCTGCTGGAACGGCTGCCCGGGCTGCTCGCCGCCGTACCGGACGGCCGCACCGTGATCGGCCTCGGCGCCGTCGCCGGCGGCGCGGTGGAGCGCGAGCGGGGAGTGGTCAACCGCCACGACCCGCTCGGCTGGCAGGACGTTCCGCTCGGCGCCCTGCTGGCGGAGGCCACCGGGCTGCCCGTCCAGGTGGACAACCACGCCCGGGCGCTGGCCGAGGCGGAGATCCTCTTCGGGCACCCGGCGGCCCGGCGCTCGCTGGTGCACCTGCTGGTCGGCCACGTGGTGGACGCGGCCCTGGCCGTGGCCGGCACCGTGCACGTCGGCCCGGCCTCGCCGACCGGGGAGATCGCCCACCTGCCCGTGCCGGACAGCGACGCACCCTGCCGCTGCGGCCGGACCGGCTGTCTGGCGGCCGCCGCCTCGGACACCACGCTGTTCGAGGCGGCGGCCGCCGAGGGGATCACCGAACGGCCCGACCGCGCCGCCCTGGTGGCGGCCGTCCGGGCCGGCGACCCGCGGGCCGACCGGCTGGTGCGCCGGCGCGCGGAGACCGTCGGCCGGGCGCTCGCCCTGCTGGCCGACGTGGTCAATCCCGATCTGCTGGTCCTGACCGAGCACTTCACCTCCCTCGACCCGGCCTACCTGGCCGTGGTGCGCGACGCGTTCGCGCGCGGCACCCGCCTGCGGCGCGACCCCGACCGGGTGATCGCCCAGCAGCGCGGCGCCGACGTGCTCGCCGTCGCCGCCGGAGCGGCCGCGCTCGGCGCCCTGTACGCCCGCCCGGTGCACGCCCTCACCGCCGCCTCGCAGCCCCACCGACCGACCCCGACAGCTCCTTCCCGCAGAGGACCCCACTCGTGACCAGCCTCCCCACCGCCTCCCCGCTCTCCCGCCGGGCGCTGCTCCGCGGCGGCCTCGCCGGCGCCGGCCTGCTGGCCCTGGCCGCCTGCCGCTCGGCCGCCGACACCGCCGCCGGCCGGTCCGCCGGCGACGCGGCGGGACCGCGCCGCGGCGGCGTCCTCACGGTCGGCGCCAGTGTCGACTTCACCCCGGCCCTGCTGTTCGCCCAGAGCGCCAACACGCTCGTCCAGCGCCTGGTCTTCAACACCCTGACCCGCTACGACGACCAGCTGAAGCCGCAGCCCGAGCTGGCCACCTCCTGGCAGGTCGCCCCGGACGGCACGAGCGTGACCCTCAAGCTGCGCGAGGACGTCACCTTCCACGGCGGGCGCCGGTTCACCGCCGACGACGTGGTGTTCGCCGTCAAGAACCTGCAGAACCCGGCCCGTTCCGCCCAGTTGCGCGCGACCGCGGCCGCCGTCACGGACTTCCGCAAGAACGGCGACTTCGAGCTCACCCTCGTCCTCGCCCATCCGGTGAGCAACATCTTCGACCTCTTCGAGTTCATGATCATCCCGGACTCCGCCACCGTCGAGGAGGCCTTCGCCGGGACCCGGTTGGTCGGCACCGGCCCCTACACCTTCACCGAGCGCAAGCCCGGCAGCTCGCTCACCTTCGCCCGCAACGAAACGTACTGGAACCCCGGCCGCCCCTACCTGGACGGCGTCGAGATCCGGGTGATCCCGCAGTCCGAATCGCTGCTCTCGTCCCTGAAGACCGGCCAGACCCACCTCTCCTACCACGTGCGGGGCAAGGACCTCGCCGCCCTGCGGAGCGACCCGCAGTTCCGCGTCACCTCCTACGACACCGGCGGCGGCGCCTACTACATCGGCGTCAACCTCACGGCCGAGCACGTCGGCGACAAGCGGGTCCGGCAGGCCATCGCCTGGGCCGTCGACCGCGAGCGGCTGGTTCAGCAGGCGCTCGGCGGCTCCGGAACCGTCTCCGCCACGCCCTGGCCCAAGTCCTCCCCCGCGTACAGCGCGGAGGCCGCCGCCCACTACCGGCACGACCCCGAGCGGGCACGGCAGTTGCTCAAGGACGCCGGACTCACCGGCATCACCCTGCCGTTCGCGCACAGCAACGACCCCGGCAACACCGCCGTCGCGCAGGTCCTCCAGTACGACCTCCAGCAGGTCGGCATCGAGACCGTGCTGCAGCCCACCGACTCGCCCACCATGCAGAAGCAGCTGATCGCCCAGGCCATGCCCGCGCTGTGGACGCTCAGCCACGGCTTCGCCCAACTCCACCCCGCCACCCTGGCGGTGAGCGCCTACCCGTTCAACGAGGCCAAGAACAGCTCGCACTTCTCCTCTCCCGCCTACACCGACATCGTGCAGCGCGCCTGGAAGCGGCCCGACAGCGACAGCGAGGAGGCCAAGGCGCTCTACCGGCAGATCACGGACACCCTGCTCGACGAGCAGTTCGTGATCGACCTCGCCATCGCCGGCCTCAGCGAGGTCGCCGGCGGCAAGGCCCGCGGCGCCACGCTCAACAAGTTCGGCTACCTCAACCTCGACGACGCCTACCTCACGGCCTGACGGGACGGCCCGAACCCCATGCGAAGCTTCCTCCTCAAGCGGCTGCCCTCCGGGCTGCTCGTCCTCCTCCTCGCCTCCTTCCTGGTCTTCCTCATCCTGCGGCTGATCCCCGGCGACCCCGCCACCACGCTGGCCGGGCCCGACGCCGGGCCCCAGGCCGTCGCCGCGATCCGCGCCCGACTCGGCCTCGACCAGCCGCTGCTGTCCCAGTACCTGAGCTGGCTCGGCCACCTGCTCACCGGGGACCTCGGCCCCAGCTACGCGATCGGCGGCCAGGTCGCCGACCTGATCGGCGACGGCCTCGGCGCGACCGTCCAACTCACCGCCGCCGCCCTGCTGCTGGTCGTCCTGCTGGCCCTGCCGCTGGGCGTGCTCGGCGCCACCGCCCGGCGCCGCCCGGTCGCCGCCGCCGTGCGCGCCTTCACCACCGCCGTGCTGGCCGTGCCGCCGTTCGTCACCGGCGTGCTGCTGGTGCTGCTGTTCGCCGTCACCCTCGGCCTGCTGCCCGCCGGCGGCCACGAGTCGCTGCTCGACGCCCCCGACCTCGCGCTGCAGTACCTGCTGCTGCCCGCCGTCTGCCTCGCCCTGCCCAGCGCCGCCGTGCTCGCCCGCTACCTCACCGACGGCATCGAACGGGCGCTCGCCGAGGACTACGTGCGCACCGCCACCGCCGTCGGCGTCCCACGGCGCCGGATCGTCTGGCGGCACGCCCTGCCCAACGCGCTGCCCTCCGCCGTCACCGTGCTCGGCCTGCAGATCGGCCACCTGGTCGCCGGGGCGGTGCTGGTGGAGCGGATCTTCGCCTGGCCCGGGCTCGGCCAGCTCGTCGAACAGGGCGTGCTGCGCCGCGACTACCCCGTGGTGCAGGCCCTGCTGCTGCTGATCGTCGCCGGGTACGTCGCCGTCCAACTGCTCACCGACCTCGCGTACGCCTGGCTCGACCCCCGGATCCGGTGGGAGTAACCGATGACCGCCCTGACCGCCCCCGCCCCGGCGCGCCCCGCGCGCCCCGCCGTCCGCAACCGGTACCTCGCCGGGCTGCTCACCGCGCGCGGCCTGACCGGGCTCGCCCTGGTCGGCACCGTCGCCCTGGCCGGCCTGCTCGCCGGGCTGCTCACCGACCGCGATCCCAACGCCCAGGGCCCGCTCGCGCTCGCCGGGCCGAGCGCCGAGCACCCGCTCGGCACCGACGACCTCGGACGGGACCTGCTCAGCCGGGTCCTGCACGGCATCACCACCGACCTCGCGCTGACCTTCGGCGCCGTGCCGGTCGGCGCGCTGCTCGGCTGCTCGCTCGCCCTGCTGGCGGCCTCCCACCGCTGGGCCGACACCGCCGTCCAGCGGCTCTTCGACCTGGTGCTCGCCTTCCCCGGGCTGATCCTGGCGCTGGCCGTCACGGCCGTCCTCGGCCCGGGCCGCTGGCCGGTGTTCATCGTCATCGCGATCGCCGAAGTCCCGTTGTTCGGCCGTCAGCTGCGCTCCGGCATCCTGGTCCAGCGGGAGCGCGAGTACGCGCTGGCCGCCCGGGTCGGCGGCGCCTCCCGGATCCGGGTGCTGCTGCGGCACGTGCTGCCGAACGCCGTCGACCCGCTGATCGTGCAGACCGCGGTGGCCCTGTCGGTCGGCGTGTTCATCGAGGGCGCGATGAGCTTCCTCGGGCTCGGCGTGCGCCCGCCGGAGCCGACCCTCGGCTCGATCCTCAGCCAGTCCGTCGGCTACCTCTCCACCCATCCGACCTTCGCGGCCGCCCCGCTGGCCGCGACCACCGCGCTGGTGCTCGGCTTCACGCTGATCGCCGAGGCCCTGAACCGGGGGATCCGCCGATGACCGGCAGCACACCCGACCGCACCGTCCTGCGGGTCGCCGACCTCACGGTGGCCTTCGACGGCACCACCGCCGTGGACGGCGTCGGCTTCGACCTCGCCGCCGGGGACACCCTCGGCCTGGTGGGCGAGTCCGGCTCCGGCAAGTCCACCACCGCCCTCGCCCTGCTGCACATGCTCCCCGCCGGCGGCCGGATCACCGGCGGCGCGGTGGAGCTGGCCGGCCAGGACCTCGCCGCCCTGACCGAACCGGACCTGCGCGCCGTCCGCGGCCGGCGGATCGCCATGGTCTTCCAGGACCCGATGTCCTCGCTCAACCCCGTCCTCACCGTCGGCAAGCAGCTCGACGAGGCGCTGCGGGCCCACGGCACCCGCCCCGACAAGCGCGAACGCGCCGCCCGCGCGGTGGAGTTGCTCGACCTGGTCGGCATCCTCGACGCCGCCGGGCGGCTGCGCGACCACCCGCACCAGTTCTCCGGCGGCCAGCGCCAGCGCATCATGATCGCCCTCGCGCTGGCCAACGACGCCGAGGTGCTCGTCGCCGACGAGCCGACCACCGCCCTCGACCCGACCGTCCAGCAGCAGATCCTGCGCCTGCTCACCCGGATCAACCGGGAGACCGGCACCGCGCTGGTGGTGATCAGCCACGACCTCGGGGTGATCGCGCAGACCTGCCGCCGGCTGCTGGTCATGCGGCACGGCCGGGTCGTCGAGTCCGGCGACACCGCCGAGGTGCTCACCGCACCGCAACACCCGTACACCAAGCAGCTGCTGGCGGCCGTCCCGCGCCTGGAGGCGCCCTCGGAGGCCGCCGCCAACAGCGCGCCCGGACCCGAGCCGCTGCTCACCGTGACCGGCCTGCGCAAGACCTACGGCTCGCGCCGGCGCGCGGTCACCGCGCTGGACGGCGTCGACCTGGTGCTGCACCCCGGCGAGACGCTCGGCCTGGTCGGCGAGTCCGGCTCCGGCAAGTCCACGCTGGCCCGCGCGCTGGTCCAGGTGCACGCCCCGAGCGGCGGCGGGATCAGCTTCCGGGGCCGGGAGTTCGGGCGCGGCGGCGAGTTGGCCGCCCGGCGCGAGGTGCAGCTGGTCTTCCAGGACCCGTACGCCTCGCTCAACCCCCGGATGACCGCCGGCCAGATCATCGCCGAGCCGCTGATCGCCCACGGCCTGGGCGACCGGGCCGCGCGCCGGCGGCGGGTCGGGGAACTGCTGGAGCAGGTCGGCCTCGACCCCGACAGCGCCGAGCGCCACCCCCGCGCCTTCTCCGGCGGACAGCGCCAACGCATCGGCATCGCCCGGGCGCTGGCGCCCGAGCCGAGTGTGCTGATCTGCGACGAGCCGGTCTCCGCACTGGACGTCTCGGTCCAGGCGCAGGTGCTCGACCTGCTCGCCCGTCTCCAGCGCGACCTCGGCCTCGCCCTGCTGTTCATCGCCCACGACCTCGCGGTGGTCCGGCAGGTGAGCCACCGGATCGCCGTCATGCACCGCGGCCGGATCGTCGAGACCGGACCGGCCGACCGGGTCGTCACCGCACCCGAACACCCGTACACCGCCGAACTCCTGGCCGCGGTACCGCGCCTGGAAGACCGCCCGGACACCCGCCCGGACACCCGGCCCACCGTCCTCACCACCGCCCGGAGCACCGCATGACCGCCTCCCCCGCGTCCCCCGGCGCCGCGCCCCGCCGCGACCCCTACGCCGGCTTCCCCGGCACCGTCGGCCGCACCTTCCGCGAGTCCACCCCCGCCTGGCCCGACCGGGTCCGCCCGCGCGAGGGCGCACCCAACATCGTCGTCGTCCTGGTCGACGACCTCGGGTACAGCGACATCGGCCCGTTCGGCGCCGAGATCCCCACCCCGGCCCTGGACGGCCTCGCCGAGCGCGGCGTCAAGCTGGCCAACTACCACACCATGCCGCTCTGCTCCCCCGCCCGGGCCGCCCTGCTCACCGGCCTCAACCCGCACCGGGTCGGCTACTCCTTCGTCGCCAACGCCGACCCCGGCTTCCCCGGCTACGGCATGGAGGTCGCCGACGACATCCCCACCCTCGCCGAACTGCTGCACGACGCCGGCTACGCCACCTACGCCGTCGGCAAGTGGCACCTCACCCGCGACTCCGCCTCCAACGCCGCCGACAACCGCGCCAACTGGCCGCTCCAGAAGGGCTTCGACCAGTACTACGGCGTCCTGGAGGGCCTCACCAGCCTCTTCCATCCGCACCAACTCGTCCGCGACAACAGCCCGCTGGACATCGACGAACTGCCCGAGGGCTACTACTACACCGACGACATCACCGACCGCGCCATCGACATGCTGACCTCGCTGCGCGCCCACGACAGCGACAAGCCGTTCTTCCTCTACCTCGCCCACAACGCCGTGCACGGCCCGCTGCAGGCCAAGCCCGAGGACCTCGCCCGCCACCGGGGCCGCTACGACGGCGGCTGGGACGAGCTGCGGGCCGCCCGGTTCGCCCGCCAGCTCGCCGCCGGCCACTTCCCGCCCGGCACCGAACTGCCGGACCGCAACGCCGAGTCCGGCCACGAGGTGGGCCCGTGGAGCGGGCTCAGCCCCGCCCAGCGGCAGCTCTACGCCCGCTACATGGAGGTCTACGCCGCCATGGTCGACAACGTCGACCAGAACCTCGGCCGGCTGCTGGAGACGCTCGCCGCGCTCGGCGAACTCGACAACACCATCGTGGTGTTCACCTCCGACAACGGCGGCACCGGCGAGGGCGGCGCCGAGGGCACCCGCAGCTACTTCAGCCGCTTCGTCCACCACCCCGGCCTCCCCGGGGACTGGAACCCCGACGTCGAACGGGAGGCCGACCTGATCGGCGGCCCGCGCTCGCTGGTCCACTACCCGCGCGGCTGGGGCATGGCCTCCAACACGCCGTTCCGCCTCTACAAGGGCCAGACCCACGCGGGCGGCGTCCGCGTCCCCTTCGTGCTCTCCTGGCCCGCCGGCCTCCCGCGCGCCGAGGGCGACCCCGGCGTGCGCACCCAGTACCAGTACGTCACCGACCTGCTGCCCACCCTGCTCGACCTGGCCGGCGTCGACCGGCCCGCGCGGCGCGGCGCGGCCCCCGTGCAGTCCCTGGACGGCTTCCCCTTCACCTCCGTGCTGCGCGACCCGGCCGCCGACTCCACCCACCCCGAGCAGTACTGCGAGATGACCGGCAACCGCAGCTACTACCGCGACGGCTGGAAGCTCGTCACCCTGCACCGCCCCGGCGCCCCCTACGAGGACGGCGAGTGGGCGCTGCACGACCTGCGCACCGACCCCACCGAGATCCACGACCTGGCGGCCGAACACCCTGAGCTGGTCAAGGAGTTGTCCGCCGCCTGGGAGGCCGCCGCCTGGCGCAACGGCGTCTTCCCGCTCTCCGACGGCAGCGGCGCGCTCGCCCGCCGCCACCCCGACGACGACCGGCTGCGCCGCCCGCTGCGGCTGCTCGCCGGCACCCCCGAGCTGGAGCGGTACCGCTCGTCGCGGCTGATCTCCTTCCGCTCCTTCACCATCGAGGTCGAACTCGCCCGGCACGGCGCCGAGGACGCGGGCGTCCTGGTCTCGCACGGCGACCAGGGCGGCGGCTACAGCCTCTACGTCGAGGACGGCCGGCTGCGCCTCGCCTACAACCAGTACGGCGAGCTCTTCGAGGCCGACGCCGGCCCGCTCGCCCCCGGCGCCCGCCTGGTCACCGTCGAGGCGACGGCGGTGGCGGGCCTGCGCTGGGATTTCCGCGTGCTGGTCGACGGCGCCGAGACCGGCCGGCTCGGGCCCGTCCACCAGCTCATCGGGATGGCCCCGTTCCAGGGCATCAGCGTCGGCGTCGACCGGAAGTCCCCGGTCTCCTGGCCGCTGTACGAGCGCCACCGCTCGTTCCGCTACAGCGGCGGCCTGCGCGCCGTCACCTACCTGCCCGGCGACCCCTCCCCCGACGACCCGGCGACCGTCGCCGACGCCCTGCGGAAGGCGGCCGCCGCCTTCGAATAACCGGTCGATCCGCCGATCATTCAGCCGATCATCACGCTATCCTCCGGATGGCTCGTGTCATCCGTCGTCGTCCTGTCCGGGGGAACAGTGATCAGCGAAATCCTGCCCGTGCCCGTCATCGTCGAGACCGCCTACTCCGACCCGCCCGAGGCCCGCCTCGAACCCGAGGAGCAGGCGGTCATCGCCCCCGCCGTCGAGTCCCGGCGCCGCGAGTTCACCACCGTGCGCCACTGCGCCCGGCTCGCCCTGACCCGCCTCGGCGTCCCGTACCAGCCCCTCCTCCCCGGCCTGCGCGGCGCCCCCGGCTGGCCCGACGGCGTCATCGGCTCCCTCACCCACTGCGCGGGCTTCCGCGCCGCCGCCGTGGCCCGCGCCGAGGAGGTCCTCTCCGTCGGCATCGACGCCGAACCCGCTCTCCCCCTCCCCGAGGGCGTCCTCGACGCCATCGCCCTCCCCGGCGAACAGCAGCGCAACACCGCCCTCACCACCGCCCACCCCGACGTCCCCTGGGACCGCATCCTCTTCAGCGCCAAGGAATCCGTCTACAAGACCTGGTTCCCCCTCACCCGGCGCTTCCTGGACTTCTCCGAAGCCGAGCTCACCCTCGATCCCGACGGCACCTTCACCGCCACCCTCCTCGTCCCCTCCCCCCTCCCCACCCTCGCCGGCCGCTGGCGCGTCCACGACGGCCACCTCGCCACGGCCATCACCGTCCTGCGGTGACCGGCCCGGCCCACGCCCGGCCCACGGCGCCGGGCGTGGGCCCTTTGCCGCCCCAAGCCCCGTGGCCGCCCCGGGCGAACCGCGCCCGCCGGCCCGGGAGGCGCGCCTTCCCGGGAGCCGCCGCCCGCACCGGGCCGAGGGGATCCCTCCGCGCACCGGACTCCACCGCCGTTCCGGGGCCTGCCACCAACATCTGCTTTGTAAGAACAGCGCTCGACGGCCGGTCTCCGCCACAGGCGGTCAGATCCAGCCGTGGCGGCGGGCGTGGTGGAGGGTGGCGCGGGGTCCGGTGGTGCCGAGCTTGGTCGCGGCGGTGGTGAGGTGGCGGCGGACGGTGGCCGGGGGGAGGCCGGTGGGGGTGCCGGTGGCGGCGAGGTCGAGGATGTCGAGTTCGTCGGCGGTCAGGACGGTGGTGTCCGGGGCCAGGCTGTCCGGGTGGATGTAGCGGGCGCCGGCGTGGACGGTGCGGACGGCGCGGGCGAGGTCGGCGGCGGAGACGCTGCGGGGCAGGAAGCCCCGGGCGCCCGCGCGCAGGGCTCGGCGCAGGTCGCCCGGGCGGTCGCGGGTCGCGATGATCACGGTCGGGCAGGGCGGGAGCGGTGAGCCGTCGAGGGCCGGGGAGCGCAGGGCGAGGACGGCGACATCGGGTCGCCGGCGCACGGCCAGGGCCGTCGCGGACGGGGCGGAGTCGGCCTCGGCGACGACGGCGAGGCCCTCCTCCAGGGCCAGCAGGGCGGCCAGCGCCGCCCGGCGGCCGGGCTCGTCGTCGGCCAGCAGGAGGCGGAGGCTGGGCAGGCGCTCGGTCATGCGGTTCAGCCTCTCAGCGACCCCGGGGCGGCAGTAGTGCGTGCACTCACCGAGGGTAGTGAGAATCCTCATGGTCGGCCCGTGACAAATGCCATGACGGAACGCCACCGAGCGGGGCCGGAATCGGGGAGTCCGCAGGTCGGGGCAGAGCTGGGGCCGGAGGCTCATGCTCCTGGGACAACGACGGAGGGAGGGTGGTGGTACGTCGCCCGTGGGGCTGGAGCACGGGCAGGGATGATCACGAGGTGTCACTATGAGTAGCCATTCTGTGAGCGGGGTTCCCGCGCTGGCGGTGACCGTGCACACCAAGGAGGAGGGCGCGGTGGCCGGCGATCTGCTGGGGTACGGGCTGCTGACGAGCACGGCGACCGTCCTGGTGCCGGACCCGGTCGAGGCCCTGGCCAACCCGTGGCGGAGGTTCATCGCCCGGATATCGCGCTCGCCGGGGGGCGGGGACAAGTCCGTGGACGTGCCGGTCGGCGGCGTCAGCGTGGCGGCGCTCGACGGGGACGGGATCACCACGGCGGCGGTGGTGCTGACGCTGGTCTGGGACGAGCCGTTCCCGGTGGCGGACGTGAAGGTCACCAAGGAGCAGTTGGCCGACGCCCTGCTGCGCAACCACGGGGACCAGTGGGCGACCTACGCCGAGCTGGGGTTCCGGGTGGTGCCGCCGGAGAAGACCGGGTCGGTGGACACCTGGTGGCTCGGAGGCACCGAGTCGCTCGTCGGGGTCGCCGGGAGCACCAGCACGTTCGTGGCCGGCACCTGTTGCAGCAGCCGGGTCTGCTGCAGGCCGCCGAAGACGGCAGCCGCGTGACGACGGCGGTGGACTGATGGCGGCGGTGTCGTGATGACGTCGGTGGCGCAGGAACAGGGCCGGACCCGGCCGCCGGGGGCGGCGCGGTGGCTGCGGTCGGTGTGGGTGCAGGACACCGCGCTGGCCGTGGTCGCGGTCATGCCGGAGCTGTTCTACTTCGGCTCGCTGATCGCCCCGTGGGCGGACTGGCGGCAGCGGATGTGGATGCTGCTGCTCGCCCTCGCCGAAGCGCTGGCCCTGGTGGTGCGCCGCCGCCGTCCGCTGGCGGTGTTCGCCGCGGTGTGGGCGATCGCCGTCGCCTCCGATCTGCTGTCGTTCGCCGACGCGATCGACTACACCCCGTGCTTCGGTCTGCTGATCGCCCTCTACACCGTCGCCGCGCAGTACCGCCTGCGGGTCGCCCTGCCGGTGCTGGTGCTCGGCCTCGTCCCGATGGGGCTGGCGATCGCCGAGACGATCGGCAGCTACCACGGCCCGTTGACGGTCCCCGTGCTGGTCTCGAACATCGCGTTCTACGTCCCGGTGACGCTGGTGGTGTGGGGGTTCGCCCGGTGGAGCCTGGCGACCAGGACCGAGGCGCAGCGGCACCGGGAGGAGGTCGCCGAGGCGCGGCTGCGGGTCACCCGGGAACGGGTGCGGATCGCCCGGGAGCTGCACGACATCGTCGCCAACGCCGTCGCGGTGATCGTCATGCAGGCGGAGACGGCGCGGGCCACGGCCCTGGTGGATCCGGCCCGCGGCGAGGCGTTCGCGAACATCGAGGCCCTCGGCCGCTCGACGATGGCCGAGCTGCGGCACATGCTGCGGCTGCTGCGCAGTTCGGAGGCGGCGACCGAGGACGGGTACACCCACGGGCTGGGCGATCTGGACCAGCTGCTGGCGGACGTCCGCAAGGCCGGCGTCAGGATCTCGCTGGAGACCAGGGGCACACCGCTGCGGGTCGACGACAGCGTCGGCCAGACGGCCTACCGCCTGGTCCAGGAGGCCGCCACCAACATCACCAAGCACGCCGGCCCGGGGACCCACGCGGTGGTGCGGATCACCTGGGACCGGGCGCTGCTGATCGAGGTGGTGGACGACGGCGCGGGGCGCCCGCCGGACGGGGAGGCCGAGGCGCACCCGGAGCTGTCGACCGGGCACGGGCTGCTGGGGCTGCGCGAGCGGGTGGCGCTGTACGGCGGGCTGCTGAGCGCGGAGCCCTACGGGCCCGGGTTCCGGGTGGCGGCGGCGCTGCCGGTGTCCACGGCGAGCGGCACGGCGCCGGTGCCGCGGTGAGGCACCGGCCGGACGCCGGGGCACCGGTGTCCCGGGGCCGCTGTCCCGGGGCCACGGCGGCCCGGCGCCCGGACGCGGGACCGGTCGGTCAGCAGAAGAGCCGGTCCCGGGCGACGCGGCGCAGCGTTCCGGCGGCCTCGGTCTGGGCGCAGCGGACGATGCCGGTGTCCATGGACCCGTACGTGATGAACTTCCCGGTGGTGCCGCCGCCCGGAACGGCGCTGACCCACGAGCCGGTGCCGGGGCCCGTCTGGACGCAGACGTACTTGACGTACTCGCCCCGGACCTTGCGGGTCCCCCGGTAGAGGCCGTAGCGGTCGGGCTCGTTGTAGCTCCACGTGGTGGTGACCGTGGAGGTGCTGGTGGACGAGGTGGTCGTCTGGACCGGGAAGCCGACCCACGCCTCGGCCTTGCGGAGGATCTCGCTCTCCGCGGCGGTGATGTTCGCGTTGCCGTCGACGGACGTGGTCACCGAGTCCGCCCGGGGCAGGCCGTCGGTGCGCGTCCCGGTGGATCCCGGGGTGACGACCATCCGGAGGAAGTCGGTGACGGTCGGGTCCACCTGGGTGGTGATCACGTCCACCCACGGGGCGTCCACGGCGGGGTTGCAACTCGTCCTCAGCGGGCGGGTGTCGGCGTGGGCGGTGGCGGCCCCGACACCGCCGATCTCCAGCAGGGCCAGGGCCGCCATGGTGGCGGCCGCGGTCGCGGCCGTGCGGCGGCGCGTCCTGTGGGCGGGGGTCATCCGTACTCCTCCGTCGGTCGTCGGCCGGCCCGGACGCGGGCGCGCCCCGGGCGGAAGTGCGCGGGCGTTGCGTCTCGCATCCTCACCGACACGACGGGTGCGCCGGTATCCCAGATTTGTTGGATGACCCGTTCCTCCGAGCGGAAGGTCCGCCTACCGGAAGGCGTCGGAGAGCCGGACGAAGGTGCGGCCGGCGGCCAGTAGGGCGGGGAGGGCGGCGGCGACGCCGCGGGCGGTGCCGGAGGCGGGCCGGTTCATGTGCGCGATGACGATGCCGCCCGGTGCGGCGGCGGCCAGCTCCCGCTGGACCTGGGCGGCGGGGAGGGTGGCACCGCCGTCGGCGTTGGTGCTGAATCCGGCGATCCGCTGGCCGAGGTCGGCGGCGATCCGGGTGGCGACGTCGTCGTAGTGGGCGGTGCCCGAGCGGAAGAAGCGGGGCGGGTGGCCGAGGAGGGCGGTGAGCTTGGCCAGGTTGCCCGCGATCTCGTCGTAGACCTCGCCGGGGTCGCGGGTTCCGGCGATGCCGTAGGCGGAGCGGCCGGTGACGGAGAGCGGGCGGTGGACGGTGCCGTGGTTGGCGATCTCGAAGAGGGGGTCGGCGGCGAGGTTCTCGAAGACCCCGGGGTTGGCGTCGATCCAGCGGGCGTTGAGGAAGAGGGTGGCGGGGACGCCGTGGGCGCGGAGGGCGGCGACGAGGGCCGCGTCGTAGCCGGAGCCGCCGGAACCGCCGCAGGCGTCGAAGGTGAGGGCGACGGCCGGGGCGGCGGCGTTGGGGAGGGTGCTGAGCACGCCGGGGACGTCGAGGCCCCAGGCGGTGGGGGCGGCACCGGCGTAGCGGGCGGTGACGGCCGCGCGGGTGGGCGGCGCGCCGGACGGGGTGGCGGCCGCGGAGGGCGCGGCGGAGGGTGTCGGGCTCGCGGAGGGCGAGGCGTTGACGGAGGGAGCGGCGGACGGTGAGGGCGTCGCGGAGGGGGTCGCGGAGGGCGAGGGGGACGCGGACAGCGAGGGCGTCGCGGACGGCGAGGGCGAAGGGGCCGCGGACGGGGTGGCGGCGGGCGAAGGCGCACCGGACGTCGGCGGGGCCGAGGGCGGGGCCTCGGTGGGCGGCGCCGCCGTCGGCGGCTGGGCGGCCGGGGTGGGCGCGCAGCCGGCCAGGGCGGTGCCGGCCGCGGCCGCCAGGAGGGTCCGCCGACTGAGTGCCATGAGAGCTCCGAACCTGTCCGACCGTCAGGGACCACCGATCCACGCCCCTCCATTCAGAGCCGCCGCGGCCGCCCGTGCAAGCGGGCGCGGCCTTCACGGGGCTGCCGCACGGCCGTGGGGCCCGGCTCACCGGAGGTTCATCGGGAAGGGTACGAGACTCCGCTGACATCCCGGCGAGAGCGGAGGCTCCCGATGGCGCAGGACAGGCACGAGGACGGCACGGCGGCACGGCTGGGCCGGCGCGGACTACTGGCGGCGGGGGCGCTCGGGGCGGTGGCGGCGGCCACCGCGACCGCGGGCGTCGCCCGGGCGGACGACGGCGGGACGGCCGACGGTGCGGCGGCCGACGGCGGGGCGGGCACCGAGCGGACGATCGCGCTGACCGGCAGGCTGGCGACCGGTGCCCCCGACTTCGTGTACCTCCCCTTCGACGTCCCGGCCGGCGTCCGCGAGATCGCCGTCTCCTACCAGTACGACAAGCCGGCCGTCCCGCCCGGCACCCCGGGCAACTCCTGCGACATCGGGCTCTTCGACGAGCGCGGCACCGAGCTCGGCGGGCGCGGTTTCCGCGGCTGGTCCGGCGGCTTCCGGACGTCGTTCGCGGTGAGCCGGGAGCAGGCCACCCCCGGCTACCTGCCGGGCCCGATCCGCCCGGGCCGGTGGCACGTCGTGCTGGGGCCCTACCAGGTGGCCCCGCAGGGGCTGGAGTACCGGGTCGACGTGACGCTGCGGTTCGGCGCGCCGGGCGGCGAGTTCACCCCTGCCTACCCGCCTGAGCGCGCCCGGGGCCGCGGGCGGGCCTGGTACCGGGGCGACTGCCACCTGCACACGGTGCACTCCGACGGGCGCCGCCGGCCCGCCGAGGTGGCCGACGGCGCACGCGAGGCGAAGCTGGACTTCATCGTGTCGACGGACCACAACACCACCTCCTCCCACGGAGTGTGGGGCCCGCTCGCCGGACCCGACCTGCTGATCGTGCTCGGCGAGGAGGTGACCACCCGCAACGGCCACTGGCTGGCGCTGGGGCTCCAGCCGGGCCGGTTCGTCGACTGGCGCTACCGCTCGCGCGACGGGGCCTTCCCCCGGTTCGCCCGCGAGGTGCGGCGGCAGGGCGGGCTGGTGGTGCCGGCACACCCGTACTGCCCGTACGTCGCCTGCCAGTGGAAGTTCGGGTACGAGGACGCGGACGCCGTCGAGGTGTGGAACGGCCCGTGGACGTACGACGACGAGTCGGCGGTGGACACCTGGGACGCCGGGCTGGCGGTGGCGCTGCGCGACGGGCGGTCCTGGCTGCCCGCGATCGGCAACAGCGACGCCCACAGCGTCCCGCAGGTGATCGGCTCGCCGCACACGGTGGTCTTCGCCGAGGACCTGAACCGGGACGACGTCCTGGCGGGCCTGCGCGCCGGCCGCAGCTGGCTGGCCGAGTCGGCGGCCGTCCAGCTGGAGTTCACCGCGACCGGCAACGGCCGGCAGGCCGGGATCGGCGAGGAGCTGGCCGTCCCGGCGGACGCGCCGGTGGACGTCCGGCTCACCGTCTCCGGGGTGCCGAACGGCACGGTGCGGTTCCTGACCGACGAGGGGCAGCTGCACCAGGAGTCGCTGCCGGCCGAGGGCGCCGGGACGGTGGTGTGGCGCACCACGGCCTCGCTCGCCGCGTTCGTCCGGGCCGAGGTCCGCCACCCGAAGGCGGACGGGACCCCGGGACGGGGCAACGCGATGGGCCCGGACCTGCCGTGGGGGCCGATGGCCGCGCTGACCAATCCGATCGTGCTGCGGACCCGGAGGTAGCGCGGAGGCGGCCGGGAAGCGGGGGGACCGCGAGGGGACGGCGGGAGGTCCGGGGAGAGGGGACTTCGGGGCGTGCGGTGGACTAGGTTGATCTCCGACAGCAGTCACTCATATGACGAGACGGTCGGCTGTCCGTATGTCCGGGTTTGCCCGCACGCCCTCCGGCCGTCCCGCCCCCGCTCCCCGTCCGTCCCCGGCCCGCGAAGGGATCAGCAGCTGTGAACCGTACGACCGTAGGTGGGCCGGAGCTCGGAGGCGGACGGGGGGCGGGCAGCGTGGTCGTCCTCTCCGACCCGGCCGCCGGCGCCGGGAGCGGCGCGGTCGCCCCGCTGGTCGCGGACGCGCTCTTCCCGAGCGTCCACCTGCGCGCGGAGGACTTCCGGCGGTCGGTCCGGCAGGGGTACGTGGAGGCGGACCGGCCGGAGGCGCGGCGGCAGAACGTGACCGCGCTGGCCGCCACCGCGCAGGCCGCCTTCGCGTTCGCCTCGGGCGGCTACCAGGTGGTGGTGGAGGGCTCGGTCGCGCCGACGGCGCTGGACGCCTTCCGCCGGGAGAGCCGGGCGACGGGGGCGGCGCTGCACTACGTGGTGCTCAACGGGGGCGCGGTGGCGGAGACGGACGGCTCGGCCGGCGACGACGCCGAGGTCACGGCCGACACGGTGCTGGCCGGGCTGCGGCGGGGGGCGTACCTGCTGGGGTGGTGACCTCGGCGGGCCGCCCCGGTCCACGGGGCGGCCCGAGGGGCCGGCGGAGCCGGGGGGCCGGGGGGTTTCACGGCTGTCTCTTATACACAAAAGACGCAGCCGACCATAGGGGGGGTGTAGATATAGGTGGTCGCCG